>JAEWEO010000241.1 GCA_023389295.1 Bacillota bacterium | reverse complement strand
TGATAGCGGTTGTCAACAGCTACCATAAGGCGTTCCGAACGTCTTGCTACGGTTCTGGCAACATCCATTGCTGCAGATTGTGCACATCCTCCGGGAAGTACAAAATCTTTTACCCTTGGAAAAGAGTTCTCCATTCGATCTATTTCTACTTCCAACGACAAGGTCTCGTTGGAGCTAAGCCGATAAGATTGATTGTTTTGTTCTGCAATTCCGGCCATAATCAGCATGAGATTTTTCTGAATATGCTCTAACTGCTTTCTGGTCTCTTCCTTCGTTTCAGCAGCTTTCACCACTCCGATATTACTTGATAATTCATCCAAATTACCGAGGAGGTGAATTCTATCATCTGTTTTTGAAACATTTTTCTGATTTATAAGGCTTGTATATCCTCTATCACCTGTTTTTGTATATATGCTCAAGCTATCACCACCTTCTTTTCTCTACCGGGTTTCAGCCTATGATAAAAACTTTCTAGACTTACCCTTAAGTATACAAATCTTTTTCTACTTCCTTAAAAGGCTTTCTTTTCACTATTCTAGCAGCATTTGCTCCCAAATATCTTGCTTGCAAATTACTTGGCTGATTCACACAAAATATATTTTTGTTCTTTGGTAACGAACTCAAGGTTAACATACAGCTATCTTCTCTAATTCCAATGCCCGTTCCAAGAATAGAATCATTTGCACTATCATAAGCTAACGTGTTTATATCCTTCTCTTTTTTCTCAACGATTTCAAAAAGAACTCCCTCTTCTTCAATTCCTGCACAGATTTCTTTTTGGATTTTCTCCTCAGGAGACGAAACATATATTAATATACAGGGTTTATTCATTTTAGTTCTTTCCTCCCACATAGGATAGGACAAGACCGGTCGCTACTGCATTTCTTGGTCCTTCTGTTCCTCGAATGTTTCCTCTTCCGCAAACAATTCTGTGATTAGAGAATTCTTCCATGAGCATCTCCGGTACCTCAAAATCTTCGGAGGAACCACCAACTAAAACGATATTAGGTATGTTCTTTAGATTATGTTCGGGCGCTATTTTTGTTAAGGCACGAAGTGCATTCTTAATAAATACCTTTCGTTTGACTTCTCTTCGTATGTACGCAATCTTCTCCATGGGCAGGTCCTCATTAATTCGTATCATACCATCCGGATTAAGAAGGACTACATTTCCAAAAAACTTGGGATCAATGGGTTCTTCAAAAAAATGAATTTCACCACTCTCCAACCTCATATGAAAAAGACTTTCCACTTTTGCTAGGGGATATCTCTTAATATTCTCTGCGGTGGTACGACTGGCTAATCCAAGCTCCGTCTGAATAAGCATCGATACCAGTTCCCCTGCTCCTGCCTGATGTGTTACATTTACTCGTCCATCTTCATCGATAATAGCTGCATCCGTTGATCCGCCACCCAAATCCAATATAGCAAGTGGGAGTCGTATTCCCGGCGTAGTAATTGCACCAAGGGAAGCCATGATTGCCTCTACTCCTGCAACTTTTACATTAATGTGTAACTGTTTTACTAATTCCAATGCAATATTATCCATTGGTAGTTGGTTGGTCTTAACCATCGCTGCTATTCCGACCGCCTTCTCTAAACAGGTCTCACCTGCTAGAGCTCCTGCAATGGGGACCGGAGCTAAGGTGTCAACTGCAAGAATATCTGTAATTTGTATACTTCCTTCCACTTCCTCAGTAACTTCGCTCATGCCCATTTTAATACGGGATAGCATATTCCCAACATTAGTATTTTCCTTACCACTAATATCTTTGATTTGTTCAACACTACTTAGAACCTCCATTATTTTATCGGCACCGGAGTCTATGCTGACCATCTCTGTTTTGTCGGATAATATGTAGATTTCTCCTGCTGGCAGGACGTTTTCCCTTAGATTTCCATGTGGAGTCTTTATCACAACGGCACTTCGTTTTCCGATCAGGCTTTTTGCAATGGGAGTCACCATTTTGGTTTCTATGGCTGATAATTTTAGAAGTGTTGCTATACCATAGGGATTAGAGAGCATACGAATCGTTTGTCCCGGAAGCGCAACCTCAATAGCAGCAATTTTCCCCTCAGGAATACGTTCAATATTTCTAACTTCATCTAAAATAGGAACCTTATGCTCTAAACGGTTATAAACCAACACCGCTTCATCTGCCTGAAGTATAATACCTGCGATATGTAGTCGATTGCTATATCGATTAATTTTTAAGGCAATATCTTCATAGGTTAATCGGTTGGTTGCAACTACAATATATGGATCATCGGATTTTGCATCCTCCAGATGCTCAAGAAACACTAAAGTTCCCACCGCCTGTCCAACACCCGCCGGGGTTGAGGGATTGTGACCGATCATGGAGGATTCCGTAATTATGGTCTCGGTAATGGTCTCCATGGCGGTATCTCCGATAACCGGTGTTGCTTCATTGAGACGGATCAGACACAGATCTCTGACATTCTTATTCAATTTTCCCATCGCATCTTCCAAAGCTGCTTTGATTCCATGTACATTCGCTAAGGTTCCTTTGGTTCCGGTCGTCATTCTAGAAGCAGAAGCAAGAAATTTCATACTGCTTCCTTCTACATAACCACCAATACATACTTCGGTTGTTGAATTACCAATGTCTACACCTGCAATCAATCTCAAAGAAGAATACCTCTTTTCTCATATATTTCAGCTGCTTCTAACACTAGCTTTGCACAATTTGCTGCATTGTATTTTTCTAATAGTTCTTTTGCTAAGTTAACTAATTCTAACTTCGTTGATCTATTCGGTCTTAATTTATTATACATAGCAAGGATTATTTCATCGGGAACATCAACTAACTCCGAAGCTCTCTCGAAGTTTTTTGCAAGACCCGGATTATCATTTTCTTTTGCAACCTGTCCTTGCTTTTTTAACATTTCCTTGGATATTTTAATATCATCCGCAGTTACATTACCTTTTTTGATCTCCTCTATCGTAATATCTTCTAATCGCTTACCAGTTTTAGATCGAAGGGAATTTGCTTCATACTCTCCAAAAGGATAATTCATCATTACTCTACCCCCCATTCAATCATTGATATATTAGCATCTACCTGTTCGGTCTCTTTAATATGCATAAGTGCCGATTTTACCTGATAGTTTGCTCGTACCATAGGATCATTTTTACCTTCAATGGGAGATACTTTTTCTCCCTTGGCATATTTGGCAGCATTCTTACCAATAGCCCTATAAATATCGAAAGAGAGAAGTGGAGCCTGTGGAAATAATTCCAGATTGGATAAAGGATACAAATCCTTCTGGTGAATGACTGTTGTTCCCTTCGACTGTATACCAATTCCAATACCGGAACCACTTATTTTAGCTGCTTCCAATGCCATAAAGCACACATCAGAGGTCTTTAATACTTTAACAACTCTAGGTACCATTCCTTCCTCTTCAATTCCAGCCTTTAAATTTTTGATTACCTCTTTTAAATCTAAACCATTGATGGTATGTTTAATCTCACGTCCAAATGCAGGGCCAACTCCTATTACAACTTCTTTTGGATTAGTGCCTTTGCTTGCCAAGGGATATCCTGCATAAGAGGTTTTCGAGTTTTTTCTAGCTGACTCCATCGTAGGGGAATTTCCTTTTTGTTCCTTTATTTTCTCAATTACCAGTCTGGTAATTTCTTCTACTAATTTTTGATTAATCTCCATATTGCCCACCTCCTAGAAGTTGTCCGGATCAATGATATGTGGTATCGCTTTAATTTCTTCCCAACGTTCACCGCTAACACGATATCCCGTACCAGGTCCCATATAGTCATTCGGCAAATTTACACCGGACAAAACCCTAAAATTCTCGTCTAGAATTGCAGACGTCTGCATATAATCTCCTACAACTCTTTGCTTAAGCATATTAAGGATGCTGTCTGCTAGGTCATCAAAGCCGGTTTCTGCTAATGCCTTCACAATATCAATACCTGTAATTTGTCTCTTCATTAAATCCTCTACCGCTATAAGATCAGCGACAACATCTCTAGACAAAGTATCCTTACTACCATGGGCATAGGTAACAGCCTCAACCTGCTCATCGGTAATCTCAGATAAGCCAAGATATTTAAATACTGCTTGTACCGCTTTACCCGCAGTATGTCTTACACGAATTACATCCTCTTCCTTCACAGGCTTTAAACCACCGTCCACCTGCATATCTCTTTGTAATACATTATAATCATCAAAATCTTCAGCATCAAAATTTGATCCTGCAAAAAGATTATCATAATTGGGTTCACCAGCATATCCGGAAAATATAAAATCAGTACCCGGTAGAAATTGTAGCATCGTTCTTGCCGTTCTTCTCATATCGGAATTGGTAAAACTCTGGTCATTGGAGGAGGCACATTCCAGACCAAGGAGTGCAGCAACTAGGTTTTCACCAAGTACTTCTCTGATACCTGAGGGTACACTAGCCGCAACACCGATACAGCTAACAGAACCATTCTGAATCCCCTGTGAACCCGCTCCCTTTGTAACATATAAGCAGCGAGTTTCTAGGTATAGCATGGACTTCTTCTCTGCATTTCCCATTAGTACTTCGCTACCGGAACCAGAGGTAAACCTGGTTTTCAAACCTCTGGAAGCATATGCAGCATTTAAAAATGCTTTTGAATATGGGGTATCATCACCATCGACAAATACTTTTTCCGTACCATAAACGGACATGGTCTCAGCATAGGTAGTAAATCCACGGATTCCCAGCTCCAGTTCCGTTGCTTCTTCAACGGCGCATTGAGTAAGTACACCGCGTCTCCCTGCTTGCGCTCCGATTAAAAGAGCAATGGCATTAAAAGGTGCATATCTAGCAATACCTACGGTAGTTTCTTCTTCTCGAAATCCACGAAGTGCTCCTTCTGCCGCATCAGCAGCAATCTGGACCGGATCGTCCTTTAAGTTCGTGATATGTGCTTGATTTGCAGGAGTCTTTCTTGCTCTCATTTTCTGCATTCCCATCATCATTTCAACTACATTAAGATAATTGATTACTTCCACCATCTTAGCCGGTGTAATTCCGGATACTATTTCTAATATGTACCTTCTTGACACATGAATGTCAACTATCATTCTCGCAATTTCCAGAGAAGGAATCGCCATGGATTTTAATGTTCGATCCATTCGAATCGCATGATCTGCAATAAACTGATCGATAAAATCGAATTCTTCCCTCTTCTTCCCATCTAATTCAACTATAACCCCATCCTCAATTTTTATAGAGGGCTTAGGGTCATATGGACTTGACATTGCAACGAATCCCATCTCTGGCCACTCATTAATATAACCATCTTTGTTCACCGGACGATTATCTAGAACTTCCATTCTTTTTGATCGTTTCATAAGCTTCACCTCTCGTACCTATTTCACATTCCGCAATGGATGTTGGATACATATCCATCCACGATCCAATCTTATTACTATCTACTTTATAGAGTACCATGTTTTTGTATTGATTTCAATATGTTTTTCTTTGTTTTTATTCTATTTTATTTGTTTTATTATTGTTTTGGCAAGGTTTTATGTTTGTTTTTAGTCTGTTTACAAAAAATAGCACCCCACATAACGATACTCTAATTATGTGGGGTGCTATAAAAATTTATTCGTTTAACTTTTGAAATCTTAAAGTTGATTTGTAGATTCAATCTCCTATATAAGAACCATAGGGCTTTCGCCTTCTAGCTTCTCACCTATATTTTTTATCTGAATATCATCTAAAATAAAATTTGTATATAAATCTAAAATCATATGGTCATAGAAAAATACATATCGATATCCCATCTCTTCGCCAGGTTTTTCATAAAAATATACTTCCATTTCATTGCTATTAATAATTTGGGTTACTTCTAAAAATCCACTTTCTACAACAGAATACTTTTCAGGCAGTATCCCCATTTTAACGTTTTGTTCTACCAGATCATAAATGGGATTCCATTTTGTTCTATATAAATAATACAGCATAACCGGAGCTTCATCTCCCTTTCCCTGTCCAAGTTCAAAATAGGATTCTAATTCCAAAAGAAATTTACCAAAGTTATTGTATGTAACGGAGAATTCATGATGATTGTTTTGCTTATACCCTAGTGTTGACATGGTAATTAGTACTTGCTCTTTCTCCTGAGCCTGATCGTTAATATTAATAATCGCAAAGATTTCGAAAACAATTAACCCCAATATAAAAATACATGGAATTGTTACTTGTGCAAACAGGTTTATTCCCGGTTTCACTTTCTTTTTTCTCATTATCATTGCAGTAATCATACTTATCCCAATACCCAATAATGTAATTGTAGATGAAAAAAATATAATTAGATTAACCCTATCGCCAGATTTACACCAAGCTATATAACCAAGAAAGGACCAGACTAGCATGATTCCTAGACCTGCCATATTAATTATTTTAGGATTAGGATGCTTTCTATGTACCAATCCTTTTCCTTCTGCGATACTCTTCTTACATCTGTTTTTCCATAGATGAAAGCATACAAGTCTAACAATGGACATTACCAAAAGAGAACTAAAAAGCACGAAAATCGAAAAGGAAACAAAGGATGTCAACCTGTCATATTTGTAAAGAGACAAGGGATTAACAATATAAAAAATCGACATTAATGGAAGCAGATACATGGTCCATATATTTTCCATCTTCATAGATTTTAATATAGCCTTAAACTTTAACTCATCATCTGTCTCAATTGGCACCAAATCCAAATCTTCGGTATAAAAAAACTGTATTTTTCCGTTGGCACATATGAAGTTCCACCCTGCTTTTTCACAATATTCTATGTATTCTAAGTTCTCATCACTTTCAAAGGTATCAAACATGGATGCTTGATCAAATATTTCTACTGCAAAGTTTATTTCCCGTGGTTCACACATTTCAAATACATAACGAAATCCCTTCATTCCAACCAGCATCCATCCTTCTCTTGCCATTTTTTCCAAATACTCTTTCGCAGTTGAAAGATCATCAAGATATAATGGTAGACGCTTAACTAATTGATGTTTATTCCTCATCTTATACTCTCCTATAAAATTCTTCATAGTCAGCTACTAATTGCACTATTCTAGTGTATTCCGCTTCCAGAACGACTTCCCCTTTTGCTGTGATAATATAACTTCTTTTTCTACCATCCACCGCAGTCTCCCGAATGAAGCCGCTCTTTTGAAACTCCCCTAGCAGTGTATAAAGTGTACCAGCTCCAATGGCAATTCGACCATTTGTCATCGTCCTCACTTTATCCATAATATCAATTCCGCAGCACTCTTCCTTTAAACAAATAAGAATATAAAACATCTGCTCTGTTAATGTTTTATATTTTTCTCTTGCCATATTACACCTCCATTGATGAAGCCGGATTTACCGAATTGCTTGTGACACCTTAATCTTAATATCTAATTTCTAATATCTAATATCTAATATCTAATATCTAATATCGATATTGATAATAGATATTTTAACATCGAATATCGATATTGGCAAGTGCTAACTAATAATACAGTGATCTAATTCACTTGTTATAAATAAAAAAAGAGATAACCTCTAAAGGAACGTTACCTCTTTTAATAACAAAAGAATTGTCTTGCTGTTTTTACTTTATTTAATTTTTGAACTTTGCATCAATATGATAAGAATCAAAGGTTCTCATCCAAAGATCATCCGGTTGGGCGTCCGTCACCACAACATCAATATTGGACAAATCTCCAATCTTAGTAAATGAAATCTTATTAAACTTAGAGCTATCCACCGCCAGTATTTTACTCTTGGCTGATTCTAGCATCAAGTTTTTGATATGCGCATCCATCTCATTGGAATCCGTAATACCTTTGTCTGCATCAATTCCCTTGCAGGAGATGATAGCTTTGTCTACATGATAGGTACTGACCATCTTCTCTGCCTGATAACCCACTAAGGATAAAGATCCTTCCCGTAATGTCCCTCCGGTAGAAAGTACCTTCCAGCCGGATACATCGGATAACTCCAGTAGGATCTCTATTGAGTTTGTAATTAGTGTTAACTTCTTTTTGTTCTTTAAACGTTTTGCAACAAAGACTGCGGTCGAGCTGGCATCCATCATGATATGGTCACCATCTTCAATCATGGAACTAATCACCTGCGCAATATATTCTTTACCGGTAACATTTTCTTTCTTTCTAACGATATATGGAAGATCCACATTGGAATTTTCTATTAAAATTGCTCCGCCATAGGTCTTTTTTGCCAATCCTTCTTTTTCAAGTTTTTCCAAATCTCGTCTTATGGTTTCTTCTGTTACTTTGAACATAGCACTAAGATCACTAACCACAACACGGCCATCCCTATTCAGGATTTCTAATATTGTATTCCTTCTTTCGATCGTAAGCATATTTTCCCCTACTTTCCTATCAACATAAATTTATATTTATTATAATATAGTTTTGCAAAGTTATCTATAAAGAATTTGAAGGAACGTAACCTCTTATAAGCTATTATATTAACAAAGTATATTTTACGTAGTTTCAAGTTTTCATCATTTGATATATAATTACAGTATTATAAAGGGTAAAAATCCTTACTGCCTCTCTAAATTTACTTTGAAGAATTCAAAATAACATAATATTAAAAGAAGGTGATGAAATGATATGTAATATTAAGGAACATAATTATCAGTTTGATTGCAATATACGTGATAATAGCAAGATAAGACAGGACTTCTTTCGTCTTGCGCGGGAAACCTTTGACTTAGACTTTGAACCCTGGTATTGTAACGGTTATTGGGGTGATAACTATATTCCACATGTGCTATTGGATGGTGATCTTGTGGTTGCTAATATATCGGTAAACAAGATAAATACGTGCTGGCAAGGGCAGAGAAAAACATATCTACAGCTTGGAACTGTTATGACAGATTCTCGGTACCGTAACAAGGGATTGTCCGGATGGTTAATGAACACCGTTCTTAATCTTTGGAAGGAGCAATGTGATTGTATCTATCTTTTTGCAAACGATAGCGTACTCAATTTCTATCCAAAATACGGTTTCATAGAAGCAAAGGAATACCAGCATCATATTCCAACAACCTTGTTACCTGTAAAAATGGAAGGCAAAGTAAGAAAACTTCATATGTCGAAGAAAGAGGATATTAATTTACTTCTTTGTAAATATCAGCAGTCAAACCCATATTCCGCTTTACCAATGGAACATAATATCGGCTTATTGATGTTTTATTGCTCGAGTTTTTTGCGTGAGAATGTATATTATCTGGAGGCTTACGATTCCATTGCTATTTTGGAGTACGATAACGATACGCTTCTATGTTACGATATATTCGGTGACGGGACGCATCCGATGGAAGAACTGCTATCCGCTATCACTCTAGAGAAAACACTAATAATAAAATTAGGCTTCACTCCAAAACAAGGGGATCCGTATCAGGTAACACCGCTCATAGAAGAAGATACTACCCTTTTCGTCCTTCATGGTAAGGAAAACATCTTTGATAACCATCAAGTAATGTTACCTTTATTATCCCATGCATAACAACGGATAGGGCTATGTGTTCTAGGCTTTGGTAATAGCATTGTAAGATGACTGCAAAGCACAAGAAAGCTCTATGGATTACCGCATAGAACTTTCTTGTGTTTCAACTATTTTATATCGTTATAAACATTACTTTATATCCATGGTATCTCTTTTATTTTGCAGTAAATTTAACAGATTTCATCCCACTTATGGTAATCTTATATCCCTCTTCAAGATTTACTGTAACCTTCTCTACACCAATGTCTCCACCACCCAAGATTTCATTTACAACAGGGAAATCAGATTTGTTGTATACAAAGAAATTACCGTTTCCATCTTCACTTGAAACATCATACCTTCCGGCAGGAAAATCAATTCCTGCGATCCAATTACCGGTAGTAAGAGTATCTTTATAGAGCTTTGTTTCTGCTGGAGTAAAAGTTACTTTATTAATTCCGGAGATTTCAATTTTATCCCCGTCCTGTATGTCAGTCGTAACCGTATCCACACCAAGGTCTCCGCCACCCAGTATTTCATTAATATAAGGCATACCTGCTTCATCATAGATAAATAAGTTACCACTTCCATCACCATGAATGACATATCTGCCGGCAGGTATGTCCGTTCCAACCATAAAAGTACCTGTATTTAGTTCTGTTAGTTTTGCACTAGAATTATCTCTTATCATGCTATTGTCTTCCGGTGGCGTGGTTACCTCAACATTTGTATTATCTTCATTTTCCGTATTATTCGTATTATTATTCGTATTATTGTTATTTTCATTATTGACATCATTTCCAGTAATATCTTCTGTATTGTTGTTAGTTGTATCATTGGCACCTTCCGTTATCTTTGCATTCTGATTATCATTGGTGTTCTTATTACCACTATTTATGCTACTCACAAGTAATAAAACAAGAAGTGTTATGATTACCCAAAACCACCATCTTGTGTAAAACGGTTTCTTTTGATCGTTAATATCTCCCATTACCATTTCTCCAATCTTGTATAAGATAGTGATAGTATTCCTCAAAACATCGAATTATACACCTGTATTTTTGATCGTCTCCACAAATTCTATACATAAATAGGTAAGATATCCTTTCAAATTAGTTGGATTATTTTACATTTCTTATTGAAATTTTCAACTTTTTGTTGCCATAGCTACAGCAACAATTAAAAAGAAGGTGTATTATAGCATTGTAACAATATCAATATCATCAGATTTTGGAAGACAGCTTAATATAGAAAGAAAGGAGTATTTTTATGAAAGCATCCATTGATAGAGACGGTTGTATCTCCTGCGGTCTTTGTGCTGATACCTGTCCAAAGGTTTTTCGTATGGCAGAGGATGGCATCGCTGAAGTATATGTAGATCAAATACCTACGGAGGAGGAAGCTTCTGCTATCGAAGCTATGGATAATTGTCCTGTATCCGTCATAACAGTAGAATAAACCCAACGACCGAAACTTTGTTATGCTTCTGGTCAAAAGAAAAAGGATGTATTGCAAATACTCCGAGGACCTATTGCAATACATCCTTTTATATATTTAGAACCGAGTATCCCACATTCCACAGAACAAATCCATTGGACTTTGTCTTTAAAATTTCTTGCCTGGATATGAAATTATTGTTGTTCTGCATATGCATATGCCAAAAGTGCCATGCACTGATCAAAGGAATAGATATCCGAGCCATCTCCGATACCAAAGGAACCATTAAAATTAGAACCAAGTTCATTGATACGCATCAGTTCCATTCTTGCCAAAGCCTGGGTTAGTAGCTCCTCATCGTCGATTTCCTTTGCCAGTATTACAAGAATTGCATAAATAGCGGTTGATTCGTAATTATGGCCTTTAACCACATCACCCTCTACTGTATACCTAGACTTAATTCCACCTTTTTGTATCGTATCTTTCAGCCATTCAACCGTATCCTTCCTTAGTTCACCGGCCCTTGCCAGGTTAAGTAAGGTTACCATTCCTTCTGCCATATTAAAATCATCCTTAGAATATTCTTTTTTCTTATAATCATACCAACTATAATAAAGCGGAAATTCATCACTAATACGTCCATCCGTTAGTAGTTGAACGGAATTTTCTAATAGCTTGGAAGAGTCATCCTCGGAAGTGATTTTTTGCAGAGAAATTAAATCGATAAAGCAAAGGGTTAGACGGTTTGCTTTCTTATTTGCTTTAAAATCATAAAAATCAACCAACTGATCCTTCTTTGTATTATATTTTAAAATTGCTGTCTTCCATTGTTCTAATAATTCCTCATAGCCACCCCATAGCTGATTGGCTGCATCTAGTGCACTATAAATTCTCAAATCATCAATAAGCGAGTTTACTTGCGATTTCTTAGGATGATCTGTATCTACCTCTGTTACCATCCAAGCTGCAAGAGCATTATTATTTAGCATATTCTCAGTAACATAATTCAGAGAACGATCAAACAACTCCCGATTCTCTGTCAAAATGGCATATTCCATTAGAATTCCCTGGGATTCGCTAAGAACATCATGAC
>JAEWEO010000163.1 GCA_023389295.1 Bacillota bacterium | reverse complement strand
AATGATTGGTGATGCGGATCGCGTTAGTTTGACTGATAGAAGATGTGATACATCATTATATGAAGGAATGAATTTAACATTTGATCCTTTGGATTTAAATGAAATACGCGCTTATTTTCGAACAATGTACGAAATGACAAAGCGTGAGGACTTTTTGTATTTTGCAACGAATCGTAAAGAAGGAAAAGCTCCAGAAGAGAGAAACTTCAAGTTTACAGATGCCGGAGTTTATGTAATGCGAACCGGCTGGGAAAAAGACGACAGTTATTTCCATGTACATGGAATTCAGTTAGAGAGAGGTGAAAAGAGTACACACTCTCACAATGATACAGGACACCTCGAGTTACATATTAAGGGAGAAGATATTTTAACAGACAGCGGACGTTATATTTATAATAGTTCCTGCTGGAAAGACTTAAGACATTACTTCCTATCAGCAAAAGCACACAATACGCTATATGTAGATGATCATGAGATGGGTACTGTTCCGGGTATTTCTCGTGTTCGAGGTGTAAGAACGTATTGTCACCGCTTTGAAGAAACGAACCAGTATCAAATCATAGATATCTCGCATAATGGCTATGTATATACTGATGATCCAATTTATCACAGAAGACGTGTAATTCATTTAACGGATGATATTTATATAATTGATGATCAAGTAACTGGTTTGGGATTAAAAGATCATGACTTGCGACTTTATTTTAACTTCGCCTATGGAAGCCTGAAACAAATCAAGAAGAATAGATTTAGTTATGAATCTCAGAGTAAGGCTTTATATGGTTTAACAAGTTTTACAACTAAAGATATCAGCTATGAGATTCTTGAAGGTAGTGAAGAACCAATTGGTGGTTGGATGTCATATGGCTACGCATGGAGAAAACCAATACCACAATTAGCAATGAAATTAAACGGTACAGCTCCTATACGCTTTATTACAGTAATTGCACCTGAAAAGGTACATGTTACTGGAAGCCTAGAGTTAGATAAAGCAGTACTTACTTTTGAGGGTTGTGCGATTGGAAAAGTTGAATTAAACGGTGAGGACTTTATATTATAAGACACATTAAAGGTCTCCTAGGAAAGAGGGGCAATCATGAGATATGGTATTTGTACAAATATCGATAATATAGAATTATTAGAGAATGCTGGATATGATTATATTGAGATGTCAGTGAGCTCTATAATGAGTTTAACTATGGATGAATTTGAGGGATTAGTAGATAGAATAAATGCATCTAAAATTCGGTGTGAGGCTTGTAATATTTTATTTCCAAAAACAATGAGGTTAATTGGACCAGAGGTGAATCAGGATGAACTACATCAATATCTAGTTGAAGTAATGAATCGCATATCAAAAATAGGGTGTAAAGTTGTAGTATTTGGCAGTGGAAAGTGCAGAATGATTCCGAAAGGATATGATTTTAAGAAAGCATATACCGAGTTAATTTGTGTATTTCGTCTAACAGGTGAAATTGCAAAGGCTTATGGAATTACGGTAGTAATTGAGCCATTGAGCAGAATAGAAACCAATTTTATCAATACTATGCAGGAAGGTGCATTGTTAGAGGCTGCAATCAACCACCCAAATGTTAAATTGTTATCGGACTATTATCATGTGATTAGTAATCATGACAGTATATTGGATATGGAATTCATTGGTTCGTTTGCACATATTCATATTGCAGCAGGAAATGGACGGCTATATCCGGTCAGTGAAGAAAATGAACAATATGCAGAATATATAAAAGTATTAAAGAAAATTGGTTATGAAGGTCGCATAAGTATTGAAGGAAAAACTGAAAATATCAAAGAAGATGCAGTAAAAGCGTTGACTCTTTTGAAAAGGATGGAGATGGAAGCGTATGAAGAAAGTTAGATTAGGTATTATCGGATTTGGTAAAATGGGTAGCCAGCATGCAGAAAGTTTTGTTAAGGGAAAAGTGCCAGCCGTTCAATTGACTGCAGTTGTAGATACAGATCCAAAGCGTTTAGAGGTTGCTAAAAAGTTATGTGGAGAGGAACTTTGTACGTATTCTTCGATAGAAGAGTTAATTCAGTCTGGTAGTTGTGAAGCAGTTATAATAGCAACCCCTCATTATTATCATCCTCCAATGGCAATCGCCGCAATGAATGCAGGATTGCATGTGCTTGTAGAAAAACCAGCTGGTGTGTATACAAAACAGGTAGAAGAGATGAATGCGGTTGCTGCACAACATAAAGACTTGGTATTTTGTGTTGACTTTAATCAAAGAACCAATCCATTGTATCAGAAGTTAAAGGAAATGATTGAGAGTGGGGAGTTAGGAGAAGTAAAAAGAACAAACTGGATTATTACAGACTGGTATCGTGCTCAGAGTTATTATGATGGCGGTGACTGGAGAGCAACTTGGGATGGTGAAGGTGGTGGTGTTCTTCTAAATCAGAATCCACATAACTTAGACTTATGGCAATGGATGTGCGGTATGCCAAAGCGGGTAAGAGCAAATGTTTATTATGGCAAGCATAGAAATATAGAAGTTGAAGATGATGTGACTGCATTTGTTGAATATGAGAATGGTGCTACAGGATGTTACATAACAACAGTAGGCGATGCACCAGGTTCTAATCGTCTTGAGGTTGCTGGTGAAAGAGGAAAAATAGTCATTGAAGATAATAAATTGAAATTCTATCGTCTACGTGTACCAGAACCAGAGTTTAATGCAAACTTCAAGGGTTCTATTGGAAAACCAGAGGTATGGGAATGTGACATCCCAGTGAAAGGAACCTACACATCACATCCAGGTATTGTAGCCAACTTTTGTGATAGTATCCTAAATGGAGCAAAAAGAGTAGCACCAGGAGAAGAAGGCATCTTTGGTTTAGAGATATCCAATGCTATTCATTTATCTTCTTGGTTGGGTGGGGAATGGGTAGATATCCCAGTGGACAAGGAGCTGTTCATGAAGAAACTACAGGAAAAATGCCAAACAAGAGTAATTGACTAAAAAACATGATAAAAGAATACTGGGGCTGATAAGATGGGGAATAAAAGAGCAATCCTTAATAGTGTTATAAAAAAATGGAGCATCTTCTATGTAATTGTGTCAATATGTGCAATTTTATTGTTTCTTTATTGTATGAACCAATACTCATCTGCGCTGCATGATGAATTAAAGGTACGAAATGAACTCCTATTAGAGAATCTTCAATTTCAAGTAGACAAATCAGTAAATGAATTTATGAAGATTGGTAATAAGTATTTGCTCAATGAAAACGTAAAATCACTTCAGCAGGAAAAAAAGTATGACGAAGTGTCAAGATATCAATTATATGAACTGGCAAAAAACTTCAACAATGAAGTAATTAGCAGTACGGAATTTAATAACATATATTTGTATTTTGAAAACATCGATTTGTTGCTTGGAAATTACTATTATAATAATAGTCGGGATTTTTTCAATATAGCACTTGAGAATTATAATTTTAATTATGATGATTGGATAACTATACTAAATGATAGACGTACGGAATTATATATGACTCAGCTTACAAGCGCATCCGGTGATAATTATTTAATTCTGATGAAGAATTTAAATGGAGCGCAAGGTAATAATACAATGCCCAAATTAATCTCCATCATCGATATTAATACAGTAGTAAATGCATATAAAAAATTATATCAGGATCAAAATATAATATGTATTGCTGATTCACTACATAGCCAAGTTTTAACTGATCATCCAATCAATGAGCAAATAAGTGAGTACCTGTTATCTGGAATTCTAACTGAGACAAGTGGGATTATGACTGAAAAGTTTGATTCAGGAAATTCAATTATTTCATATATAAAGTCTCAATATGGAAGATGGTATTATGTCGCGATTACTCCAGAATTTACTTTTATGGCAACACTGTCTCACTTGAAAAATTTAGTTATTGGTTGCCTGTTAATATATCTCATATTAAGTATCATTTTAATCTCTTATAGTACAGTAACCAATTATAAATCATTTTCTACCGTGGTTAATAAGCTAGAAGTTCATAACAAAGGTGAAAATCTAATTACTAGTAATGTGTTTGAATATCTAAATTCTTCCATTGAACAATTAATTATGAAAGATGGCGATAATACAAATACGATTAAGCAGCAGAAAAAAGCTATATTTAATGAAATATTAAAGAGGTTAATGACGACTAAAATTACATTTGATTTAATCGAACGAAATCTATTGAGTCAGTATGGAATTGATTTCGATAATAATAATTTTGCAATTCTAAGCTTTAATGTAGATAAGAAGCGAGATTATCCAATTTATAATGTATCTGCACAAGAAAACAAATTTGATCATGAGAAGTTAATTAATTTCATCTTTGAGAATATCGTGAAAGAGAACATAGAGAATCAAAACTATCAGGTACTTAGCATATGTGAAGGGAAACATATAGTGTTCATTGTTCTATCTAATGAGAAAGATACGGATATTTTAAAGCATGTACAAAAGGCTGCGGATAAAGCAGGTGAATTTATTCAAAGTTATTTTACAATAAGTTTCCGTAAGGCGATTAGCAGTGTGCATACTGGTGTTGAGAATGTTTATATGGCATACCGTGAAATAGTCAGAGTGTTTGATTATCAGGATAAGGT
>JAEWEO010000141.1 GCA_023389295.1 Bacillota bacterium | reverse complement strand
TTTATAAAAAGTCAAGCATAAAAATAATCTTTTTACTACCAAATTAATCCACTTCATCATCCTCTAATTCTTGAGCATCAATATTCAGATTATGTAGGGCTCTTCTCTTTCTTCTGGCTTCTTCCGACGATTGCATAATAAAGTCTTTTATTTCACTTGCATGTCTGATATGTAGTAGTATTAACTCCGGGTGAGTCGTATCACCGGTATAGCAAGTTATCGTTCCTAGCTTAAATATTCGTTCAGCTAGACTTCTAGTTAATCTTACATCCTGGATCTTATACATGTAGGCATCATCTTCTGTTATGCTTAAAAATCCGGAAGTAATTGTAAGCTTCTCTTCTGTAATGGTATACTTCGTAAAGCTTAGTGGTAATCCAAAGAATTTAACTCGCTTTTTTTCTACAAAACTCATACTACATCTCCTTTTATATCTGATAATTCCATTTATCATTATTTAAACTTTCTCTAAAAAACATTTGAATTATTATAGAAGTCAGAGTCGCCTTAATATCTTCCAAACATAAATAATACGTTCCTTATCAAGGACGAACTTTTGCTTCCCATATTCTATTTACATAAAGTGTTAAGTATACAAACTCAAAAAATCCACTAACTTTATTAAAATCATTATAAACTCTATTTCATATTAATAGCAGCAGATTTATTTTGATCCGATATCGTCAAATTAATATCTGATATTTTAACTATTTTTGAAACCTCAAAAATCAAGAGTACCTTTTCACTTTTGCCACCTTCGATATCAATATCAATATACTGCAAATTATTTTCCAGCAAAGTTAGTAAAGGTTTATAGACAGTCTCATCGTTAATTTTTAATTGAAAGTTTAGTTCTGACTTTATAAGATTTAGCTCTTTTTTACTCTTTGTTTTATTTTTCACCTGGAAATCTACTACCAACAATTGATATTCTTCTCCTCTAGGCATTAACACAAAGTCCGTATTACCGGGATCTTCCGGATAGGTATCCGTTAGGTGATATCCAATATAATTAATATCAAAATTTTTATTATTAATTATATCGGATATTGTAGCATTATTTTGACTAACATTATTATCTTGCCCTGTCTCTGCTACACTACCTTGAGTATTTATACCTTCTGTTGTTGTATCCTTATTATTATCCTTTACCAAAGTTTCTTTTGCTTCATTCTTATTATCCACCATCATATTCTGTGTTGTTACAAGTGCATGAGTATAATCTTTATCGTTACTAAGTATCATACCGGCCATATACTCTGCTATTGCATCACTATATTCTTCATCATAATTATAGTCCTGCATGCAACCAGTTAAAGAAACCGCAAAAGCTATTATTATCAAAAGTTTTAGTCTTTTCATTCGTTCCTCCTTGAATATCTTTCGTAAATACTTAGCATTTCGTATGTAGATATATCTCTATATAAATGTTATACCTTTCTCACACATTGACACTTAATAATATCCTCTATTAATCTCAATCCTAATTATATCTTGGTACTTGATTATTTCTTTTATCCCTGTGTATACCTTCCTCACAGCTTGGCAATTAATGATATCCTATAGTAGTGCTTATCCTTCATAAGTCTCAACTTTCTACTTATAGATTAAAATAATACTTTCTAACATTCTGATACCTGATTTTTCAATTAAATTTTAAATCTTCTTAAATCTTGATAAGTGATTATATCTATAGGTGGATGTTAAACTTTCTTGAATCTTGATTGATAATATCTTATCACTTTTTGCAAATATCAGCAACAGTAATTCATTCTTATTCTTTATCTTACTTTAGATTCCTTTAATAAAGCTATGATACAATAAGATTTTTACATATTTCACCACAAAATGACTATGAAAATTCTACTATATATCTTTACATTAAGTCAATAATTAAAATTGGACACATTCCACTTTATCATGTACCAAACCTTTCATATATAATATAGTAGGAAGACAAATAACTAACATAGAAAAAACGGCCCACTCTCCTTTTTATTTAGAGAGAAACCGTTTTCTTAAGATAACAATATTCTTTATCTTAAAACACCACTTTATATCATAATACTTTATGGTAATTTTTATTAATATTTACAAACTTGTATCTAACTCAAACCAAAACTCAACTCCGATGGGATGATTAATAACTCCACAACTCCGATTATGAGAGTTCATAATAGCCTTTACAATGGAAAGTCCAATTCCACTACCACCATATTCTCTTGTTCTCGCTTTATCTATTTTGTAGAACTTAATCCAAATCTTATCCAGATCCTGCTCCGGTATATTTTCTCCTGTGTTAAATACAGCCACTCGAACTGTTTCTTCACCTTTAATCAATTTTATCTCTATAATATTTTGTCCGCTAACATGATTTAATGCATTACTGATATAGTTGGTTACAACTTGTTCTATTAAGAACTCATCTGCCCAAACATAGATTGGTTCCTCCTGCTCGAAATAAAGTTTAACACCTTTTTGCTTAAATAGAATCTCCGTTGTATCCAGAACAGATCTTATAAGATCTACTATATCAAAGCGTTCAAAATTCACAGTATTATTTCCAAATTCCAGTTCATTTAGACTAAGAAGCTTTTTGACCATTTGATTCATCTTGCTAGCTTCGTCCATTATGACCTCACAATAAAAATCTCGGCTTTCTTCATCATCATTAATATTTTCTTTAAGTCCTTCTGCATACCCTTGTATGAGAGAAATCGGTGTCTTTAACTCATGTGAGACATTGGATAGAAACTCTTTTCTCATCTCATCTATCTCAGTTTTCTCTTGTATATCCTTTGTTAATTCATTATTTGCTTGCTTCAATTCCGTAATCGTGGCTTCCAAACGATCTGACAATGCGTTGATACTGTCACCCAACACACCAATCTCATCCTTATCCTTTACCGAATATTTTATTTCAAAATTCAATTCAGACATACTTTTTGCAATTTCGGCAAGATCAAGCAATGGCTTCGTAAACTTCTTACTAATGAGATACATGGCTGCTGATCCAATAATAACAACAACTATTCCGATATAGGCAAGAAACTTATTTGCTATAGCCGCACTTTCTTCAATACTTTCCAAGTTTGTTCTTATAAGAACCATGGTGTCATCTTGTGCACTAACTAACTTATTGCCTCTATATCTATTATCTTGAGAACTACCATTATTGTTATACTCTTCGCTGCTATTTCCTTCATTACTACTGTTTTCATTACTACTTCCCCCATCACTATTATTCTCATTATTGCCGTCATCCTCTTCCAGGCTACCCTTGTCATTGTAGTCTGATACATCATTTGGATTATTAAAAAATCCGATCAAATCAATATAGTTTGATTCCATTTGTCTATCATATAGATTATAGATGAAATAGGATTCAGATTTTGTAGGAATTTGAGTTTTTTCTACCCATGGATTAGAACCCCTAAATAGATACTCCTTGACTATACTATTTAAAAGGTCCAATTCACGTTCACCAAAGTTATACGGAGCCGGATAAATTACATCAATTCTCGAATTAATTACATTCACTTCCACATTATATTTTAGTTCAAGACGTTCCATCCTTTGAGTATCTTCATCAGATAGATATCCGGTAGAAGTACTTTCCTCATAAATTCCTACTATTTCTTGAAACGCCTGATCTAGGGCCTCTATTTTGGTATGAACATAATAATCGGATAAAAAGGTACGATTTATAAACCACAATATAAATATAGTTACGATCACCATCAAGGTTAATAGTAACGTCATTTTGAAACGGACGGAATGTTTCATGCATCCACCTCAAATTTATAACCCAGTCCCCAAATTGTCTTAATGTAATCCCCTTTTGTTCCCATTTTACTTCTTAACTTTTTAACATGGGTATCAATCGTTCTTGCATCTCCAAAATAATCATAATTCCAAACATTATTTAGAATCTTTTCACGGGATAGAGCAACCCCTTGATTAGTTACAAAGTAGGAAAGAAGTTCGAACTCTTTAAAACTAAGCTCTATTTCTTTTCCATCAATCTTAACCTGATGAGCTGATTTATCTAATACGATTCCGCCCACCTCAATGAATTCATCCCCTGTTGCTATGGTCCTTCGTAAAACTGCCTCCACCCTTGCAACTAAGATTTTGGGGCTAAATGGTTTTGAAATATATTCATCGACTCCAAGTTCAAAGCCAAGCAGCTCATCTTTTTCATCTGCTTTTGCCGTCAACATAATTATCGGTACTTGTGAATACTGCCTAATTTCCCTACAAACTTGCCAACCGTTCATTTTGGGCATCATTACATCCAAAATAATCAGTGCTATATCCTTTTTTGAAAAGAAAATATCTACTGCCTCTTCACCATTTTCTGCTTCAATTACCTCATAATTTTTCCGCACCAAAAAGTCTTTTACAAGCTTTCTCATTCTACTTTCATCATCAACGACCATTATTTTAAGCTTTTCCATTTGGCACCTCCATAAATATCACTTGTTATAAAATTATTCTTCTTCAAATTTCAATCCGATTATAACATCTAACTATGATAAAATTGTGAAATTAATCCACAGAATTAGCTTCTTCTTTCTCCTTTATGAGCTTTTCTCTTGCATTTAGTTCCTCTTCCCATAATGCATACTTATCAATAATTTTATTTTCATAATTTATAAAAACACTCCGATCGCTAAATATTGATATTAAAATCATAGCAATGATTATCACCATCAGGAACAGACTGATAATTCTAGAATTTCTTAGCTTAATTTTATAGTTTTCAATTTTGCTCAAATGCTTTTGTTCCTGTTCATGAGCCAATGCACTCGAATATGCTTTTATTTGCTTATCAATCGGAATATAGGGCAGATTATCTCGGCTGACGATACCTTCTTTTACGATACGCTCTTGTAATTCTTTTAGGAAGGTATAACCTACTATGGTTTTTAATGTTTTGCGTTCTACTAGTTTGTGATATAACTTTAGCGTTTTATTCAAATCACTTAGATCGGTTTTGGATTTGATGTATTCTATTGTTTCTTCATCACGTTTAGCATCTTTATAATCATGCACATTAGAAAAACTATAGCCAGCTACCGTATATTCATTTTCTTTCATGATTACCTCCACAATCCTCGTGATAAATATTTATCCATTACTCTATTGTTCCTGCGGATAGACTAGTCCCCACTCCGCTCTCATAGAATCCATAAGCCTCATAATATCAAGCGTATCCTTTAGCGGAAGTCTGTCGCTTTCTTTCTTCCCTTCTCTTAAACAGCGATTTACTTCTGCCGCTTCATATTCATAACCGTTTGCTTTAAAAGGGCTATGAAACGATGCAATTACGTTACCAGCGTCATCATATGCTACTGCTTTTTGTGCATTCCAAAAGTTTGGAACAACAATCTTTCCTTTTTCACCTACAAGTACTGCTTCATTAGAAGTGTTGGCACAAATAGCAGAACTCAAATCTGCCATAACCCCTTCCTTAAAACACATTGCTATTACATTCATCTCATCTATTCCACTTTTCCCAAGGTAAGCACTACTGCTAACCTGATCCGGAAGCTTACCCATCAAATCTATGGTATAAGCAATCGGATAGACACCAACATCTAATAGAGCTCCACCGCCTAGATTAGGATCATAGATTCTACTGGTAATATCAAAATCCGCATGATATCCAAAAGAACTGCTAATGTAACGAAGGTCACCAATCAGCTTCTCCTGAATCCATTGCTTAACGGTAAGTGTAGTAGGTAAGAACTTAGTCCACATAGCTTCCATCAAAAATACATTATGTTCATTTGCCAATGAGACGAGATATTCACTATCTTTTAGATTAACCGTAAATGGTTTCTCACAAAGAACCGCCTTTTTGTTTTTGATACATAGTGCTGAATTCGTTTTATGCTCGGTATGAGGTGTTCCGATATAAACTACATCGATCTCTGTATCTTTTGCTAACGCTTCATAATCTGTATATACTTTTTTTATATGAAAGTGCTCTGCAAACTTCTCTCCTCTATTCCTATCTCTCGAAGCAACTGCTGCTATTTCAACATCGTCAAGAGCACTTAAAGCTGTTGCAAACTTTATCGATATGTTACCCGCACCAATAATTCCCCATCTGATCTTATCCATAATTAACTCCTTTTCTATTATTTATTTTATACCTATAACAAGCGATAGTATTAACTGATATTCCTTTTAGCTAAACTTAGGTTGTTTGAACTTCTATATTCTTGTATCTTTTCATTTATTTTACTATTCACAGATTATAAATGCAAGATTTTGTATCAGAAGTCCCACTTAATTACTAATGTATATAAAAAAGCCTAGCAACTTCTAATAGACATTAGTTACTAAGCTTTTTTACATTTTTTCTCTTATATTACTAAAAACTAAGAAGAACTCTCTTTCATCTAGCACGGTATTTTCTACGATGAAATAAACTTACAAATACTACTCCAAAAACAGCGATACCAATAATCACTGCAATTTCAATAAGATTACTCTTTATCACTTGCGAATTGATTTCTTGATTTCCAAACAAATCCTCTCTACCTACGTTACCTCCTGGCATGGTTGGCATGGTTGATGTATCTTTGCCTGCGTTACCTCCTGGGAAGTTTGGCATATTTACTTTTCACGCAAAGCTTTATCGTAGATGTTATCAAAATATAGACTTCGAATACGATAGCTACCGTTCTCATCAACATTTTTATCTAGGGCAGCTATTTTTAGTAATCGGCTTCTGATAACTTTATAGAAGTCTAATACCAATTATTCTTCTGCCATAATTAAATTATATTCGTAATTATCCTCTAAAATAGTATAACCAACCTTCTCATAAGCCCGGTTGGAGAGAGGATTATTCTTATCAACAAATAAGGTGCAAAATTCATAGCCATCCTCTAATAAAACTCTACTCAGATAAAACATATTAGCTGCTGCATAGCCCTTACCACGAAACTCTTCCGGGGTAAACACATAGGTTATAGCCATACCATGCAAAAGTTTTCTCGCTGCAATGGCCATAGTCACAACAATACCTTCTTCATTCTCATAGAGATAAATTCTTTCTTCGTCTATATATTTACTTGCCTTTTTTAGAGCTGCTTCATAGTCCATTTCACTTCTTAAAGCTTCGATCTGAAATTCTATCATCCAATCAGCGATAAGCTTCAAATCCTTCCCGTTAGCCAATCTCTGGTAACCTTCTGCAGGTTTAATATCATATACCGTTCTAATTTCCATAATATCCATACCAAGTCTTTCTACAAAGGTACAGTTGAAATATTTTTTATATTGCTCGATAAAGCTATGACAAATATTCAATCTGGCATTAATTCCGTTTATTATTACATTGTTACTTCCTAAGTAATCAGCAAGATAAGCTGCAGCAGAAATGGCATGGTCTTCTTTTGCAACATAGATGACCAAATTATGTGGCAGGATATTACAGTAAAGTAGTATTACCCCCTCCTCTGCTGTAACAGCACCAAATATCCCTTGCCTTGTTATATTATTATTACGGCTCTGATATGCATTGTACAATATGAGTTGGCTGACGGCTTCTCGTTCTAACATTGTGGTTTCATATTCTTCTAGAAACTTTCGGGCATTATCATATTCTTTAACAACCATACTACATCCTTCTTTCTGCATTTTACAAACTTATTTATAATTTTCCCTTGAATTGCCTATTTTAAACTAATATAAGATAAACTCATGGAAAATAAAAAAATTATTTTCCTCATTACAACATTCCTTTCCGAAGTAAATAATCTTATACCACGAATGGAATACTCGCTTGTTTCTTTTTCATTGTAATATAAAAAACCCTATTAGGGTATAATTTCCCACCTATTTATTATTAAAACTTTATTAAGGTATTATTTACCATCTACAGTTTATGAAAAGAGGCCGTCCGTAGACAGCCCCTATGATAGAGCAAATTATTTAACTGTCTTTTTCTTGTTGATACAATCATTGTACAGCCAAGAATGCCGCAGTTTTTTTTCTTTACAATGATTAGACGACAGACTTGATAGGTCCGTTCCATTTATGAACGTAATATCCAGTGATGTTATTTGAATAATTTGCCCTAAAACACGCTTTTGCGGAACATTGTAAAACACTTTTTACCATATTTTAATAAAAATTTAGATTTTTATTGAATTTTTTGAAACTTTAGGTAACTATTGACTTTTTAATCAAGTAGGCTCATACTTTTGAAGTGATACGAAAGATTATTAAATCTAAGGAGGATTTTTTACAAAGTGGAAGTAAACAATAAAGCAAAGCAATGGCTCAAAGAATATTCCTTAATAACCGTGGGTGTTATGCTTGTGGTATTCGGTGTATACTTTTTCAAATTCCCAAATAATTTCTCAATAGGCGGTGTAACAGGTGCAGCCATCATTATTAGCAAATTGGCCGGCCCCAGTATCAGTTCCGGAACTATTGTCTTAATAATTAACGCCATTCTTTTAGTAATTGGATATCTCTTTCTTGGTCGCAGTTTTGGTAATAGAACCGTATATGGTAGTTTCTTGTTATCACTCTCCTTGCGAGTATTAGAGATTATCATCCCCATTGATAAACCCTTAACCAATGAGCCGGTTCTTGAGTTGGCTTTTGCAGTATTATTGCCCTCCGTTGGTGCAGCAATCTTATTTAATATAGGTGCATCTACCGGTGGTACGGATATCATAGCCATGCTACTTAAGAAATACAGCAATCTTGACATTGGTCGTGCTTTATTAATAAGTGATTTTTTCTTAACAATGCTAACCTTCCCCGTATTCGGAATAACCACAGGTCTATTCTCAATCCTTGGTCTCTTTATTAAATCTACTTTAGTAGATACAGTAATTGAGAATCTAAATTTAAATAAATACTTTACTATTATCTGTGAAGATCCAAAACCTATTTGTGATTATATTCTGAAAAATATACATCGTAGTGCTACCGTCTTTGATGCTAAGGGTGCTTTTACGGATAAAAATAAAAAAATCATCCTTACAGTCATGAATCGATCGCAGGCCGTAAACCTTAGAAAATACATTAGACAGGCTGATCCAGATGCGTTTATCTTGATTACGAATACAAGTGAAATTATCGGTAGAGGCTTTCGAGTTTAAAAAATACTTAATTTTTTATATAAGGATAAGCGTTTCGGTTCTATTCACCGAAGGCTTATCCTTTTTCTTTTTATAAGACCTATGATAGAAATCAATAAAAGCCACCTAATTCAAGTATACCTTGCATATACTTTTATGAGCAAATTTTCATGGAGATATCATTGTGGAATCAAACCTCGTAGAAACAGAACGAATTAAAATGGCTCTATTCGATACAAACCTATTTGAACATCAATTTTGGCTTCAGATTCTAGGCGATCATTCACGTTTTATATTCTTTTCACTTGCTCCAACAGAAACAGAATATATATTATTAGCTCAGGAATTTATACTAATTTTTGACCAGTTATTAGAACAGTCCCATAAAAAGTTGGAAGCTAGTGAACTTTTCGAACTAAATCAAAAGGCCTTAGAAACAGCTTATCGTCTGAGAGAATTTAAGCTTGAATTATTGTCCATGTCCCTAACCTCCGATTTAAAGTCTCACTTATCTTCATCCTTCTTTAACGATATGCTAAATGAGCTAGAGGAATACATCTTAATACTAACAGCAATCATGAATGAGCAGGAACCAATCACGCACCCTCTTCATTATCATATGCTTTGGCTATCCGATGCCATCGGCCACGCGTCTACCCTCTCCTCATCCTTAGACCTTGTTGAAAAGGATTATATCGACCAATCCTATAAATTTGAGGTCCTGTTCCAAGATCTATATCTAAAATCACTCCTATTTAATGGCTATTTGCGAACACAAATGATGGATTTTGCCGCATTGGAACGGTTTAACGATCAGGTTAAATTAGCTATTACAAATTTTATTGAATTTCTTGAAAACCTCCGGGATCAGAGATTAGACTCCAGAGTATTGGGGACTTTAATGCCACTCATGGCTGATCATATGGTAAGAGAAGAATGCTATTATTTACTAAAGTTATCTAAGACTACAAAAACCGTGCGAAAACCTGAA
This sequence comes from Bacillota bacterium, assembly GCA_023389295.1. GTDB lineage: Bacteria > Bacillota > Clostridia > Lachnospirales > Lachnospiraceae > Mobilitalea. The sequence goes on along the minus strand of JAEWEO010000141.1, from coordinate 242 downwards.
TGTGATCCAACCAGTCCAAGGGTAGAGACTTAGTGTTGGTATCCAATACGAAATATTAATAAATATATCTTTGCATTAACAAATTTTCCTCCTTATGAGCAATAGTATTTTTATATTATTTCATATCTCATAAATGTGGTTTCATTCTCATATGATATAACAGATTGTATCCACGGTTTAGTTTCATAGGAGGATGTATGGATTTCCAACAAAGCAAAACCTATCAAAACCTATTAACTGCA
>JAEWEO010000041.1 GCA_023389295.1 Bacillota bacterium | reverse complement strand
CTGTCCACCAATATCGATAATCGTTCTAATCTTAGGATTGGTATAATGCACACCCTTTGCATGGCAGCTTAATTCACTAAGTTCCCCATCTGCCTGGACAAATGTTTTACGACCATATCCGGTGGCTATGATACGTGTTATACTTTTTCTACTTAGTCCTGCTGTGGCTAAGATTTCTTCCATACACCGAGCTCCTCCGTTAGTACCAATTCCTGCTACTAACAAGGAGGAGGTGATGATATTTTTTCCATCATCTAAGAGAACACCTTTTGAAGTGGTAGATCCAATATCAATCCCAAGGGTAATCATTATTTCACTTCACCCTTTTCCTTCATCGCTTTGATTTCATCTAGAGTAAAACCTACGCTTAGTAATACTTCTTGCGTATCTTCCCCAAGGGCAGGTCCTTTTTCATAATCCGGTAATCCGGCTTCGTCAAACATCACCGGTGTTCTTGCCATTGCTTTGGGACCGGAGGGATAATCCAGCTTTGCAAAGATATCACTTTCCCATGCTTGCTCATCCGCTAGTATTTGATCCCAGGTCTGACAGATTTCAAAGCAAAAATCAGCTTCTTCAAAGATCTTTGTCCATTCCTCTAAGGTTTTCTCCTTGATCGTTTCTGAAATAATTTGGTTTAAAGCTTGCGGATTATTTGCTACATGGGCTAAGGTATCAAATCTTTCATCTCCTGCAAGTTCCGGTTGGCCGATTACCTTTAAGAATTTTGCTATGTATTTGTTATATTCCGGAATCGCCAGCTGAATCCAAACTTCATCCTTTGTAATATAGGTTGTTTGCAGGGGATTTAACATGTCCTCTCTACTAATGGGATACTGATTTCCATATTGGGCAGAGTGAATCATGGTAGCAAGTCCATATACTGCCGCATGATAGAGGCTTACAGTAACTTTATCGCCTTTGCCTGTTTTCTTCGCATGAATATAGGCTGCAAGAAGACCTGTAGCCAGATACATACCTGCTTGATGATCTCCCATTCCGGGTAAGCAGTTAATCGGTGAGGTTCCTTTTTCGTATAATGTGCCGCTCCAACCACCTCTGGCAGCAAAAGCTGTAAAGTCATATCCCGGCTTATCTTTTAAGGGTCCCTTTCTTCCATAACCAAGGATCTGTCCAAAAACCAGTTCCGGCTTCTTCTTTGATAGGGTTTCATAATCAATGCCCAGTTTCTCCAAAGCCTGTGTTCTTAAATTGGTAACAAAGATATCACATTCCTCTATAAGCTTGTGGAATGCCTTCAAACCATTTTCACTCTTTAAATTAATTACAACTCCTTTTTTGTTTGCATTTTCATAATCATAGGCAAGGCTCTCGTTCTGGTCTAGGGGCATCTTCTTATCCGGACCAACATAACGGATGGGATCACCAAATTCCGTCTCAATCTTGATTACCTCTGCTCCCCAGTCTGCCATCACTCTCGTGGAAGCAGGTGCTGCAATAAATGTTGCAAGTTCTAAAACTTTTACTCCTTCTAAAAATTTTACGCTCATATTTCCTCCAATCATTTACTTGTATACTTGTCGACAAGTTAATTTGATTAAATTTTAACAAATATTCTAATAAACGTAAAGTACTTTTTTACAAATTTAATAAAAAGCTTTTAAAACCTCCTACCATTTTGGAAATTGCATTAATCTTTTAAATAATAACACTCACATGGGCTACTACTGTATGCTAAGCTTTCTTACATACCAGATGAATTGGTAAGCTAAATCACTAGGTATGAATAATAGTTGATGATAGGAAAATTTTGTTATACAATATTTATAAATTTGATTCTCTGATGATACAGGTCTCCAAGATATTTAACAACATAGAGAAAAGATGATAATTTGCTGAGGTGAAAAGATGATACCTACAAGAGAAGAAGCAAAGAGAGAATTAAAACTGGCTGGTGAATTAAATCCAGGTCCGTGGGTTGATCACTCCATGAATGCCGGATTGGCAGCACAAAAAATAGCCGAGGTATGTTCTGGTTTAGATCCAGAAAAGGCATATGTAATGGGGATATTGCACGATATAGGAAGAAGAGTCGGTATTGTTTCAATACCGGTACATGTTTATGAGGGCTACAAATTCTGTATGGAAAAAGGATGGAAGGAAGTAGCTAAAATCTGTATGACCCATTCCTATCCAATAAAAGAAAAAGATTTTCCGGTTGACGTAATGAATGAGGAAGTATTTATTAAAAATTATGTATCCGAATGTGACTATGATGACTATGATAAACTGATTATATTGTGTGATAGTTTAGCAGTTGCGAACGGTTTTTGCATCTTGGAAAAACGATTTATTGATGTAGCAAGACGTTACGGGGTATGGGATACCTCCGTCCCAAGATGGAATGCAACTTTCAAAATAAAAGAATATTTTGAAAATAAAATAGGAGTTTCCATCTACGATCTATTACCAAATGTAAAAGAAACTACGTTTATTGATGCTCCACTATGGAAACCACCATTCATGTAAGACATGTATGTATTACAATCAATGAAGCTCAGAAGAACACTAAATAGTAATAAAGATGGATTCGCATTTCTGATTGATATTAAATTAAAGTGGTCAAATTATAAATATGTCTATTTTATCAGGGGACATCAACATTAATGGTCACAATTACCACCCTGATAAAGATTACAGTGATACTATAAGAGAAATATTTAATAATTTGTCTGATAAATACGTCACAAATCCAGCTTAGTGGTTATTAAATATATTCAAAAATGTCAGCTTCACAGCCAATATATGAATTATTATAACAAATGAGCAGGGCCTGCCCTGCTCATTAAAATACTAATATTAATCTTAAATGATGATCAAAATTTTTATTTACTTTATGTTTCTAATTGCGGAAAATAAAATATTCCGGTTCTGCCAGCTTAAATATACTACTTAGTCTGGTTACCGTATCCAGATGCCTGTGAAGGTGCTCTCTTCCTTCTTCTCTCTGTCTATTTTCTATGGCTTCCACTATTTTTTCATGATCTTCAATGATATCTTTTACACGATTTAAGTTACGAACCTCAAAATTTCTCCATCTTCTCACATGAATATACTGCTCCTGGAGCAGATTCATAACATTACTTTTGTCAACTGCATCAAGAAGATAACCATGGAAGCGGCTATCCACCTCATAAAAATTCTCCATCGTAAAGTTCTCTTCTTGCGCAAGAACCTTCTGTTCTTTAATATTCTCCTTCAACTGGGATATTAGTTCCTCATTATCTTCTCGACTAATAATTCTTTGAAGTGTTTCCTGTTCAATGGACTCTCTCACAAACAAGATATCCTCCACCAGTCCCATGTCAATTAAACTAACAAAGGTACCTCGTTGGGGATATACGGTAATTAGCTTACGATCTTTTAATCTTGTAATGGCATTGCGCACAATATGCCTTGTAACTCCATAAACTTTACAAAGATCATTTTCGCTCATACACTGCCCAGGCATATATGCTAACTTCTCAATCTTTAAGCATAAATCCAAATATACTTCATCACTCGTTACTATCTTTTCATTTATCATAGCCGTTATAACCCCGTTTCATACTCTTACCATATTCAAATATTCGTATTAAAAGTTACTAGAACAAAGAGTCAGCTTACTGACTCTTCGCGACCGAGCGGATTGCTTCAAGGTCTATCCTATCATATAAAAAATAATCCTATCTTTCAATATAATAGTTTCAGCTAATAATTTCAAGGAATTTATTCCTATAGGAGTCCTCAGTAGAGTTAAGCAAATGATTAATACCAGTTTTACTGATTAGAAAACACTCATTTTATTTGAGTATAAC
>JAEWEO010000026.1 GCA_023389295.1 Bacillota bacterium | reverse complement strand
TATCTATGTGATACTCATACTGTATTAGTTGGTCGGCATAATACTGATAAAGATTATATTGTTCCTTAATTTTACTAAGAAGTCCAATCTCCTTCTTTGTATCCTCCAGTCTTCTTTTTAACCTGGTATACTGGGCGACACTATCTTGCATATCCTCCATATGGATATCATTTTCGGTGCAAATATAATTCTTTACAAAGTCCTCCAGCTTCATATCCATTTTAAAAGGGATTGCCTTCTTAAATAGTGCCGGGAAATGCTTTGGATGTAGTCCTCCAAAATAATTACTATAAAGTTCATTACGAAATTTCTCATTGGTTCTACAAAAATAATAATCCTCTTTAGAGTAATGATCCTGCATATACCCTTTTAATTCACTAATGGATAGCACCCTGTCTCCGTCACGATAATGGTTAGGTGCTAAGGCACCACTGTGCCAAAAGAACATACGATTTACATCATTAACCGATACATCTACATCAAAAATCACTCCAATGCTCTGGCACTTCTTCGTTTCGGTATCCTCAAATTCTAAAACAATTGTGGTTGAGAAATTCTTATTTCTTAAATAACTGATGACGTTATTTTCCTGAACTACCTTCATTCCCCTAAGGTATTCTATGAGAGTTCGATCCGAATCCTCCTTTGCCGCCTTGTTAAAGAAACCTCGACCATTGCTATCTGCATATAATACAATCTGTAAGGCATCTAGTACCGTGGATTTTCCACTTCCGGAATGCCCGGTAAAGAAATTTATTTCATCATGAAAGGTTAATACTTTCTCATTAATATAATGCCAATTATTCAGACACATCTTCGAAAGTGCTTGATATCTGTCCATCCTCGGTTTCCTCCTCTTCCTCCTGATACTGCTTTATGATTTCTCCAATGGATTGGCTATCGAGTAGCAAATTCACCGTCGGGTTAATAATAAATCTGGTGTCACCCTCTAATTCCCCCATCTCCTCCATTATTTCAATCACCTGATATTTTTTTAATGTAGCTATGGTTCTACGTACCTCCGTCAGTGAGATTGATTTATTATTCCAAAGGCGGAACAGCTGAATTTTGTCATAAACTTCATTTAGCGCAGTGTAAACATGGAGGGAGCTGGAGGCAGTATTCATCTGCTCGTCAAAGATAAGCTTTAATATTAGTAAAAATATGGTTGTTAGCCTACTTAGCTTGTCCCCTTGTAAATTTGATGTAATGATATGAATAATGCCATATTGTCTATTTTCAATCAGATCAATGTCTGCAATCTTAAAGTACTCCTTCAAGAAGTCCAAATGACGTTCACTTGCACGATATAACCGGTTTGGCAAATACCGCTCCGTTTTTTTATCATATTTTCTCTCCAACAGAAAGGTCTGATGGTAAAGTGTCTTTATTACTTCCTTCAATTCTTCTTTTTCTTCATCCAATAATTCATTATAATAGGGAAACATAGATATCCTTTCTCTCGTTCGTTATCATTCTACTGCATAGTGTTCTTTTCTACTTTTATCATCTTCTACTGCATAGCATTCTTTTCTACTATGTTTTATTATCTTCTACTGCATAGTATTCTTTTCTACTATGTTTTATCATCTTCTACTGCAAAGTATTCTCTTCTACTTCGTGTGATCCTTTCCTACTACTGTTTCGTTCAAATATCATATCCGGGTAGACGTATTTCCCGCTACTAATCGTCCCCTTTTCTCCTGGAATAACGTAGAAGGGACTGGTTCTTCGAATGCTGTAATCGTAGGACAGAACCAAAAGTTCAAACTCTTCATCATTTGATATGGGATAATCCTTTGTCTGATAAATCCCATCCTTCATTTTACTTAGAACAAAGTCCTCAATCTGCTCCTTGCTGTAACGACTCTTATTACGGTTAATACGCAGGATATCCTCCTTGGATAATTCCTCCTCGGCCTCCATCTCTATCTCAACTGTTTCTTCAAATTGCTTTCGCTTTCCTCTCTTTTTATAGAAGGAATCTGCCGTAATCACCGTTGGATCATTGATTACTACTGCAGAGCTGATTTGATTTAATAGCTCTGGATGCTGATCCTTTGACAGAAGATTTAAAAGTGTTACTACATTCCCCTGTAAGCCGTCATCACTACTTAAGAGGTATTCCAGCCTACTTACGGTTGCTCTGATATATTTGCTATGTTCCGTATCAATATGAGCAATTCGCTTCTCCATATTGATCATTCCTCGCTCAATTTCATAGAGTATGTCTGCAAATTCAGTTTCAATTTCTTCTTCCTTCTTACCCTCTTGAAGCATCTTATGTTTCAAGAGTTCAAATCTTCTTTCATCCTCACCAGTCGTGCGTAATAACCTCTTAATATCATTCTTATAAATATAAAAGTTATCGCTAGTCTTAAGGAGACTGTATTTTTTATTTACAATGGTTTCAACATAGACGTTCAAATGCTCCAGAAGTAATTCTTCATAATTACTCTTCTTAAGGAGGGAACCAAAGAATTGATCCATATTATGAAGCATATCCTGAAGTGCTCGATTAAGTTTTGAGGTATTCATCATGGCAGCCTTCAAAAGTTCAATTCCAGCCTTAGAATCATGGTAGAAGGAATAGAGATTTGTATAAACATTCTGTATGTATAGATCCTTGTCATCCGAATCCGGATTACTTAAGGTTTTAATGGTTTCAATAAAAACAGATGCATAATCTGGAATGACAATATTCGTTTTAAAGGAACCGTAATCCTCAACTTTTTTTAACCAGGCAAACCTGATCAGACGATTTAATATCCTAGTTGCCATCGGCTCCATTCGATCAATCTCCTGCTCATCATCATCTGCCGAGATATCCACAATGCGGTCTGAAAAATGCTCTGCTATCAACAAAATACAGGTTTCTTTGGTTAAAAAATAATCATTATATAAATACTCATCGTAAATAACCATTAACGCTTCCATATAGATATAGCGGTTTCTGGAGCTGAATACACTCCAAAATTGCTGAGGTAATTTCAATATTTCTTTCATTTTATCTCCTTGGTATGGTAACTTCCTTACCATAGATGCTTTTATGTTCTATTTTTTATTGCAATGATGTTTTTCTCATAGGATTATTTCTATCCTTCCATTCTATCATTTTATAGTACTTCATAGCAACGCTTAATTTCCTACAAAAGATAATCCAATTATACCCATTGTTCTATTCCCTAAGAAACAAAATCACACCAATTAAAAACAAAATCATACCCGCCATTTTTTTATAGGTAATTGTTATATCATTGATATAAACATCCATAACCAAACCGCTGAGCAACTGCCCTGCAAGAACAAGTATAACCGTACTTGAGATACCAAGAACCGGGATTGCTTTGGAGGTTAGATAAATAATGGATGCTCCGAAAATACCACCAAATAATAAAATTGGATTCACCTTTAATACATTCTGATAACGTTCCATCATATTCCCTCGGATCAGATTAATAAAAAGCATAAATATAAAACCAACACTTAAGCTATGTAAAGCTGCAAGACTTGGGGTAATGTGTTTGCCAAGCTGTGAGTTAATCGTTGATTCTAATGATGTAAACAAACCTGCTAGAATTGCCAATAACATGGAGGATAGATTCATAACCCCTGCCCCTTCCTATCTTCTAATTCAAACATATGAGAACAGGAAGAAAGATAGACCCGATTTGTCCCTTCTGCTTATTTAACCAAGCATTCGCTTATTCTTATTAAAAATCATAAAGGACGATCGTATCATACAATGATGATGTAATCGCC
>JAEWEO010000318.1 GCA_023389295.1 Bacillota bacterium | reverse complement strand
CCGTAATTGCAGTCAAATTCATTACCTTATTTTTCTCTATTAGCATTTCATAATAAGTAATAAATTGATTTATTTGATTTTCTGTCAATTCTAGTCCTAACTCAGATAGTCCTTCATAAAATAAATTTATTTCAGGATATTCATCTCTTTCCATCCCATTCTCCATTCTTTCATAATAGCTTATTCTTTACTCTTATTGCTTTTTGGACTTTTCATGGAAGTATTGAGTAAGATAAACCAACAGTACGGATACATCTGCAGGAGATACACCAGATATTCTTGAAGCTTGTCCAATATTTATAGGTTTAAATTTCATTAATTTCTGTCTTGCCTCAATTCGTAAACTTGGCACTATCATATAATCAATATCTTCCGGTATCCGCTTATTCTCAAGCTTTTTAAACTGCTCTACTTGCTTTAATTGACGCTTAATATAACCATCATATTTAATATTGATATTAACTTGTTCAATTACATCCTCAGAGAGGGGTTGACGGTTTTTATCAATAGGAGCAAGCATCTCATATGTTAATTCCGGCCTACGAATTAGCTCAGCTAATGTTGTTGCAGTACTAAGAGGTGAGCTCCTATTTTCTTCCAGTAATTGTTGAACTTCTTTATTTGCTCCTATCGTTGTACTTTCTAAGCGTGTGATTTCCTTTTTTATGTTTTCTTCTTTTTGTAGCAACTTCTGATAACGCTCTTCATCAATTAAACCTACTTCATAACCCTTTTTAGTTAATCGTATATCTGCATTATCCTGTCTTAATAACAAACGATATTCTGCTCTAGAAGTCATCATACGATATGGCTCATGTGTTTCCTTTGTTACTAAGTCATCAATTAAAACTCCAATATATGCTTCAGACCGATCAATAATCAGTTGTTCCTTATTCATTATCTTTCTTGCCGCATTAATACCAGCAACTAAACCTTGTGCAGCCGCTTCTTCATAACCGGAACTTCCATTAAACTGTCCTCCGGCAAATAAGCCCTCTATATTTTTAAATTCTAACGTAGGGTTTAATTGTAACGGATTGATACAATCATACTCAATTGCATAAGCATTTCGTACAATTTTAGCATTTTCTAAACCTTTTACTGAACGATACATCTGGTATTGCACATCTTCCGGAAGTGAGCTAGACATACCTGCTATATACATTTCATTGGTATAGATACCTTCTGGTTCAATGAATACTTGATGTCTGTCTTTATCTGCAAATTTAACAACTTTATCCTCTATGGAGGGGCAATATCTAGGACCTGTACCTTTGATACCACCACTATAGAGAGGAGAACGATCAATATTTTCTTTAATTATTTCATGTGTTTTTTCATTGGTATAGGTAAGCCAACAGGATATCTGCGGCTTATTTAAATCTTTTGGATTTGTTGTAAAGGAAAACGGAATTACTTTTTCATCGCCAAACTGCTCCTCCATTTTTGAAAAATCAATGGATCTCTTATCAATACGAGCAGGAGTTCCCGTTTTAAAACGATACATCTCAATTCCTAAGTCCATTAAGGACCTTGTAAGATGTGTTGCAGCCTGTAGTCCGTTAGGTCCGGTAGGATTAACGACCTCTCCATATACACATCGCGCGTTCAAATAGGTACCCGTACAAAGAATAACCGCTTTACACGGGAAAATAGCTCCGGAGTAGGTTTTTACTCCGGTTACTTTATTATTATTTGTTAGTATCTCTGTAACCTCTGCCTGCTTTATTGATAAATTTGGTGTACTCTCAAGTACCATACGCATTGTTTTAGAGTACTCTAATTTATCTGCCTGTGCCCTTAGAGAATGCACAGCAGGTCCCTTTGATACATTTAACATTTTTGATTGAATATAGGTTCTATCAATATTTTTACCCATTTCACCGCCTAGGGCATCTATTTCACGCACTAAATGACCTTTCGATGTTCCCCCGATATTCGGGTTACATGGCATCATTGCAATACTCTCTACACTAACTGTAAACATTAATGTATTGAGTGACAACCTAGCACATGCTAATGCTGCTTCACAACCTGCATGTCCTGCTCCAACCACTATAACGTCATAACTTTCGTATACGTATGACATACTAATCTCCATTCCTTTCATCAAAACCTGCACACTTTAGGCCGCAGGCACTAACCTCTTAACAAAACTACTATTTACCCATACAGAACTCTTTGAATATCATATTCACAAGATCCTCTTCAACATTTTCACCAATAATTTTACCTAAGGTTTCATACGCATTCATTAAATCAATGGAATAGAAATCCTCGGGCAAACCAGCATCAACGCTATCTTTAACTAATCTTAAACTTTCCAGTGCTTGAACAAAGGCTTCTCTTTGTCTATCATTCGTAATATAAATATCTTCATTAAATGATATCTCACCACCAAAGAACATGGTCTTAATGGTCTGTTCCAATTCCTCCATTCCCGTATTTTCTTTGGCAGATATAGTTACTACAGGATGTGATGTTCTACTCTCCATATACTTTGTGTCGATTCTTGGTTCTAAGTCAGATTTATTAAGAAGTAAGATTGCCTTTTTATCTTCAATCATTTTTAAAATTGATTCATCGTTTTGATCAAGTTCTGTGGAAGAATCAATTACATATAGAATTAGATCAGCGTCTGTTGCTATCTTTAATGCTTTATCTACACCAATCTTTTCAATAATGTCTTGTGTATCTCTAATACCTGCAGTATCAACTACATTTAAAATAATACCATTTAAATGAATCGTCTCTTCTAAGGTATCTCTGGTTGTTCCTGCGATATCTGTTACAATTGCTCTTTCTTCTCCTACCAAATTATTTAATAAGCTCGATTTACCAGCGTTTGGTTTTCCTAAAATTACTGTCTTAATTCCTTCTTTGATAATTCTACCATTCTTCGCTTCTTTGATTAGACGTTCAATAATCTGGCTTTCCTGCTCTAAATGCTCCTTTATTACTCCATCAAATCCATCCAAACTAATATGCTCCGGATCATCCAGTGCAGCCTCAATGAAAGCGATATCCCTTAAAATATTCTCTCTTAATTCTTTAATTAAATTTAATACATTACCTCTTAATTGATTCAGTGAATTCTTTAATGCAAGCTCATTTTTTGCATGTATAATATCGCTTACTGCCTCTGCCTGAGACAAATCAATTCTTCCATTTAAAAAGGCTCTTTTTGTAAATTCACCCGGATCCGCAATTCTCGCTCCATATTTTAAAACAGTCTCAAGGATTTTTCTAGTAACAACAATTCCTCCATGACAATCTATCTCAATGGTATCTTCCTTCGTATATGTCGCCGGTGCCCTCATTATAGCAACCATTACCTCATCAATAATCTGATCTCCATCCGCAATATATCCGTAATGAATGGTATGACTCTTCTCATTAGAAAGTTTCTTACCACTAGATTTTGATCTATATATTTTATCTATGATATCAAAGGCTTGGTCACCACTGATTCTAACTATACTTAAACCTGCATTACTAAGTCCAGTTGCAATTGCAGCTATCGTATCTGTTTTCATAACCTTCCCTCCATAATAATCTAAGAATATCATATTTTTCTCATTAAGAAAAGGCGTCTTAAAGTATGCTCTACTTTTAAGACACCTTTTTTTCAACATACAAAATCTTTGTTCAATAGATTAAACCGTTTCTTCTTTTTTCTCTTTACTTTCCTTATACTTTTCATAATCCTTCTTATAATCAGTGCTGTAGTTTTTATTATAGCCACTCTTACTTGTGTTAAAAGGTTTCTTATAATTTCTATTTGTTACAGCACCATCCTTATTAAAGTCTTTACGATAAGGTCCGGACGGTTTATTATTTGTATATTTTGTATCCTTCAGGCTCTTCTTAACATTAATAACTACTTTACGATAAGGTTCCTCACCTTCAGAATAAGTTTCAACATATTTATCATTTTGTAATGCAGAATGAATAATTCTTCTCTCATAAGGATTCATTGGCTCTAAGGAGACCGATTTTCTGGTTTTCTTTACTTTAAAGGCAATGTTTTTAGCAAGATTCTCCAGTGTTTCTTTTCTTCTTGCTCTATAGTTTTCAGTATCAAGCTTAACTTTTATATAATTCTCGCTATTTTTATTAACTACTAAACTAATAAGATACTGAAGAGAATCTAAGGTCTGTCCTCTTTTACCGATTAAGACTCCCATATCATCACCATCAACATTAATTTCAATTGTAGAATTTTCCTGATCAAAAACTACCTGGGTCTGAGCTGTTATTCCCATAGCACGGAATACATCATCTAGGAACTTCTTTGTTACATTCTCTGTAGTCTTCTTTACTCTTGCTCTAATTTTTGCAGGTTTTCCGAATATGCCTAAGAAACCGCTAGTTTCTTTCTCGATTACCTCATATTCAAGATTATCTATGGTAGTCCCCAATTCAAGCATAGCATTTGTTAAAGCTTCATCAACCGTTTTGGCAGTTATCTCTTTCCAATCCATCCCTATTTATCCCCCTTCTCATTCCTGTTCTTAAGAAGATTAGCAATTTCTGAAATACTTTTCGGATTTGCAGAAGACGCGGGTTCATTACTTACTTTTTCCTCTTCAACTTGATCATTTACAGTATTGTCAGTATTTTTTACCTTCTCAGTAGCAGTACTTTCAATATTCTTTGTCTGAGTTTTAGCTAATTCAGACATAGAGATTCCCTTAGATTCCAAATACGCATTTCTTTTCTTAGATTTTGCTACATTTTTAGCGATTAATTCATCTACATCAATACGATCCATATATTTATTTACAAAAAACTGTTGAATGATAGAGAATACACTTGTCGCAATCCAGTAAATACCAATACCAATTGGGAAGGTAATACAGAAAAACGCCGACATTAAAGGCATTACTACATTCATGGAATTCATTGCTGATGCTGCAGGATTGTCCTTATTCGCATCGTTATTCTTAACCTGTAATTGCTTACCTTGAATAAATTGTAAAGCACCAGCTAAAATTGGTATTAGTATAGCAGGGAATGCTATTCCTGGAGCATTTGCAATGTTAAATCCTAAAAATTGATTGATATTTTGAATACTATTAATTGTACCAGCAACTGTAAGAGCATTTCCATCTACTACAGTATTTTGAATCCCGGAAAAACTTGTTGCAAAGGCATCCCAATTATTACTGGTGAAATGTTTCATAAAATCAATGATTGAATTTGTATTTGTAAATGTGGTAACCGTATTATTTTTAACCCCTTCGGCGAGTGTGGCTAATATAGCCTCATATCCTGCAGTATTTTGAACCTCAACTGCAATATGCTCGTATAATTTATATACTTCATTTACATAGGCAGGTATATTATTAATTACACCATAGAGAGCAAACATAATCGGAAGGGTAATTAGTAAGGGTAAGCATCCGGCAGTCGGGTTGGCGCCATACTTTTGGTAGACTGCGTTTGTTTCTGCCTGTTGTTTTTTTAAAGAAGCCTCATCTTTTTTGCCTTTATATTTTGCTTGTATCTTTTGAAGTTCAGGGTTCATCTTTGATGATAGCTTCGTAAATTTCTGTTGTTTGATTGTTAAAGGTAGCATTAATGTTTTTACGATAAAGGTAAATACAATAATACATAACGCGATATTTTGAATACCGAATAGATAGAAAAATTCGTATATTCCGTTCATAATTAAGCCAAGAATATCTGCGATCGGACCTAATAATCCTCCGGTTTTAGTTAAAAGTGTTACTACCAATTATTTTTCCTCCTTAGAGCTGCTGTCCTATTGACATGTATTGAGAGAATATTTTATTCTATATTGATCTACGGTACCGGATCATACCCTCCCCTATGAAATGGGTGGCATCTTAATACTCTTCTCACAGCTAAATACGTTCCCTTAATTACTCCATACTTTTCCAATGCTTCAATTGCATATAAAGAGCACGTAGGTGTATAGATACAGCTAGGTGTTCTCTTAAGAGGAGAAATATATTTTCGATAAATATTTATCACAAATATAAATGATTTCTTAATTTTCACTACTATACCCCTACAATCATAATTATCATAATCAGTTAGCTATACTTGTCTCTTTTCTAATCTTATGGAGCTTTGTCAAGTGTAACAATGCACTTTCAATCTCACTGTAATTTTTATCCTTGGCACCCACTCGTGCCACTACTATAATATCTAATCCTCTAAAAAAACTATCCTCTGATAGTCGATAGCTCTCCCGAATTAACCTGGTTATTCGGTGTCTAATAACGCTATTACCAACCTTTTTACTGACTGATATCCCGAGTCGGTTCCTATTCAAATCATTCTTTTTAACATACATAATTAAATATTTATTCGCAAATGACTTACCAGTACGGTATATTTCTCTAAAATCTTCATTTCTTTTTAATGTTTCGGAAAATTTCATATTCAATTTAGCCTTTTCATATTAGTACAAATGAATAAAACAACAAGTGCAGAATATAACAAATAAGTGGATTAGAATTCTAATACACTTATTTATTATTCACTTGTTATTTATTCATTTGTGATGGAACATAATGATTTAACATATACTATTCCTATTGATAGAAGAAAAGGTCACATAATTGCGACCTATGCAGATAATCTCTTTCTTCCTTTAGCTCTTCTAGCGGACAATACTTTTCTGCCACTTGCGGTAGCCATTCTTGCTCTAAAGCCATGTACTTTAGAATGTGATCTCTTTTTTGGTTGGAATGTCATTTTCATTATTCTGCACCTCCTTTTAACGCACTGTGCAATATGATAAGCGAATTTTCTCTATTATACTATTAGTATTTTGGAATATCACGTCTATTATATTCGTAATCCCTTTCTACGTCAAGTAAATCTTTTGACTTGAAGCACTTTTAAAGACTCCTAAAAATGAGTTTCTACCTATTAATATATACAATTGTTGATAACTTTTATCCTTTTGTGGATTTCTTGTTGTATTTATTCTTAAAAAGTTTATAATTTACTTGTTTTATAAACATTCTGAGGCTGTTCATAATGTAAATTTCTTTATCCACTCTTCCACAAAAGGGAGGAAAATCAAAGAATGGCATAATAACCATTGAAAATTTAATAAAATTGTTATAATATATAGTTATGTGAGTATTTATGGAGGCAATAATGAAGAATTTAATTCAATCAAAATGGGATGACATATTAAAATATTTAATTTCGGAATATGGTATAACTGACGTATCTTATAATACTTGGCTGAAACCGCTCAAGGTATATGATGTTGTCGATCATGTTATTACCATTCTGATTAATGATGAACGTATTGGACCTCCAAGTATTAATATTATACGGAATAAGTATGAATTATTATTAAAGGTTTCTATTGAAGAAATCACAAATGAACCTTTTGAGATTAAATTTATTCTTCAAAGTCAGATTGATTCTGAAAAACCCGTTGTTGAACAGGTGGTTCCAAAGAAAAAAGGAAACAGTGGTCCAAACTTTTTAAATACAAGATACACGTTCGATACCTTCGTTGTAGGTGGAAATAATGAGTTTGCAAGAGCGGCAGCCCTTGCTGTTGCTGAAAACCCGGGTGAAATTTATAACCCTCTTTTTATTTACGGCGGTGTTGGTTTAGGAAAAACACACTTAATGCATTCAATTGCAC
>JAEWEO010000296.1 GCA_023389295.1 Bacillota bacterium | reverse complement strand
TGACTTAATCAGCTTAACAAACTACATGGATAATATTTTGCAAACGGTCACAGTCAAGAATCATCCGATTATCACAGACATTAAGAAAAAGATGTTGGAGCTAGGTGCCATTACCTCTCTTATGAGCGGAAGCGGTCCTACTGTCTTTGGGATTTTTAAAGACCAGGAAGCAGCGAGAAATGCTTTCTCCCATTTTAAAAAACACAGAAACTTTGGCAAGCAGGTTTTATTGACCAAACCTTACTGGCCGTAGAAATGAGGATATTATAGAAAACCAAAATGCAAGAAGGTGTATTTTATCTATTTTACACTTTCTTTCATTTGCTTACTTTGTATTTTATAAAAAATGAAGGTGTCAGAGTAAAATCCCACACCTTCATTTTCCTATATTCAGTTTAATTTTCACAGATTATCCCTATGATTTTGTGGACTTATCCTCTATCTTTTCTATATTTCTTAGATCTATCCGTAGGAACTCATTACTAGTTTCCATCTCTCCAGGCCTCTAACTTTTTGATTGAGGCATCCAAGGTATTTTTAGAAATTTCCGGTAGCTCGCCACCCCATGCTTTTTTTGCCTCTTCAAATCCCTTTTTAACAGCTTTCATCATTTCGTCCGCTTTTGATGGATCTCCTCCTGTTAAAGCCTTTGCAAAAGAAACAAGACGGTCCGAAGTCTGCTCCACGCCCCAGTACCCATCCTCAGCAATATCTTTTTGAGCTTGTGCACGTGTCTGTGGATCAACCTCAAGCTTGCCCTCTCTAAGCAAAGCATAGATATCCGTTGCATTCGTATAGGTTTGGCCTTGCTTTAATAGCATCTTTTCCACCAAATCTCTCAGGCTCTGGGTTCTTTTCTCCGCCTCTTCCTTAAGTTTGGTAACCGTTGCTTCATCCCTTTTATAGATTTTTTGTTCCGTAACATCACTTTTTTTATAGGTTACTGCTGTATGATCTATGTCATTATATTGCGCCCCATTTGACCTGGCTTTCTCTTCCGTCTTAGAACCGGTGTTTCTAATATCATAACTCTTCGTTGATACGTTAATTCCATTTAAACTCATATAAAATCCTCCTTGATCATAAATATTCACCTGATAACTTTTGCCATCCATGGCAAAATTAGTTGTTATAGGACTATAAAGCTACTTGTATTTTATATATCGGATGATTTGGGTAATAAGTTAACTGCAAGTAAACTTGCGAATGCTCACTTTGTTACGCGCAAATAAAAAATAGCGAACATTATTCATTTTAATGTTCGCTATCTGCTCCATGTTTCATTATTAAGATATCCTACAACCTTTTATCCTATCTTGTTTAATCAGTATCATGGATTATGATAAGATCTGATCCACCTTTTTCATTATGATTAACTTATCACCTTCTGCAACCCGTTCATCCTCTAAATTATTGATTGCCATAATGTTATCCACCGTTGTGAAATATTTCTTTGCAATTGTCCACAAAGTATCACCTTTTTTCACAACATAACCGATGATACCCGGCATGGATTGTAGCATATCCAGATCTAAATCCGATACTTCCATATCAGTAATAATGGATTCTGTAATTAAATCAAATACAATAGTATTTAGATTAATGGTCGCTTTAACCTCGATCTCTTCGCTATCTAGCATCATTACGCTCAGTTGATCTATTGTAGGCTTAATTTCGTAATTGCTGCCTGATTTCATACCTTTTAATTCAACCGTCTGCGAGAAAGGAATCGTTCCCTTAATAGAGTTCATAGGCTTATGATCATCCTCTGAAATATATAGGATACTTACTTCGATGACACCTTCTACCATCAGCTCATTGCCTTCTACCATAATATCATCAATTTTAATGCCGGCATTTGCATGACAAATTTGAAGAATTTTCGGTTGATTTACAGGAACCATAACACGATCAGCGATACGATATTTACTATTATTCTTAATTACCAGATTCTCATAGGTGGCATCACGAACAATTGGTTTTATAACCTTAGAAGGGCAATATACATCACTTAGGATCTCCGGCTCTTCCACACCATATACCTTAATTCCTAAATCTAATATCACCTCTAGGTCTAATACCCTTTCCTCTCCGTCCGAATCCGGCTTGATCTCCATACTCTTATTCGCAATTCCACAGGTGATGTCTTCCACCATATCCTCCGTACACCCATTACATTCCACAGTACCACTAAATGGGATCTCCGTTTCATAATATTCAATCGGATTTTCTTCGTCTTCGCTTGTATAAAGAATAAATACAGGTACCTCACCTTTAATGGTGAATCTGTCATCTAGCAAACGGAATTCCACATTACTAAGTCCTATATCCTGGAAAAGCATAGAGGAAATATTACCTTTATTTGCAGGTAATGTTATCTCATCTTTAATCCGGAAGGTATCCTTCTTATTAATAGCTACATCCGTTACCTCAATCCTCTTATTTATGTATTGCACATCCTCCGGGCCTTCCACCATAATAGCGGTCTCTTCGTCATAGAGTTCTTCTATTGCCACATATAAACCAACAATTGCACGAACGCTAAGCTTTCTGGAATTAATTAGCCCTGTTGTCAAATCCTCTAAATCCCATTTTAATACCGGTTCATCATCAGCACAGGTAACATCCATATTAATAACTTCATCAAAAGGAACCTCTCCACTTAGATTTCTTATAGGTCTTTGATCCCCTTCACTTAGATAAAGAACATTAAATACTAAAGCACCCTTTACCATAAGCTTTCCATTCATTGCTCTGATGTCATTAATCTTTATTTCACCCTGCTCCGTTATTATTTGATCAATGTCCGGCTTGGCGTCAGGAACATTAAAGTCATCATCTAATGTAAGCTGCAGGGCGCTCTTACATTTTAATTTATTCATATGAATATTCTTTTTAATTAATTCCACTCATATCCCTCCTTAAATTTGGACATACGACGGATGCCTCTGTCATATCTTATTCAAGGAATCTGAAAAATATGATTGTTCTATTTTTGTTTTATATAAAACAACAGAGCTAAAACCTATTAGGTTTTAGCCCTGCTTATTTTATTATTAATTGCATAATATTAATTCCACGTCCTTCGTTAGAACGTCTGTATAGCTGTATGAAACGGTTCTTACTGGTGTATCTTTGGTCTCCTGTATTTTAATTAAGAAAATACTTGGGTAAGTTTCTGAAATGATTCCTTCTGACACGTCAACTTTGTGCCTTCCTCTATTGATCCGAATTTTGACTTTTTTACCCACTTGATTAGTTACTGCTCTACGTACATTGTTAACATCATTTTGCTTCATCTTTATTATCTCCTTACCAATGCTTCCTCTCACCAACTGGAAAAGTTCTCCCTTTCTGGATCTGTAAACATTTATCAATAAATCTGTTACAAACCTTATGCACCATTTTTATTATATCACAAATTAGGCGCTTGGTCAATGAATTTTCAGACAATTTAGCCTTATATATAACTGTAGGCTGAAAAATATGCACATGATTCTATTAGATTTTTGTGTATTATTATGGAATATTTTCACAATATTAGGCCTGTCAACCTAGGGCAGAACTTAAAATTGCACAAATGGCATTCTCATTTTTACATATTTACCGTCATTTTACCAATTTTTTATATCACCACAAGATGTTGATGTGGAAATATTATGAAGGACTAAATCTTGTTATAATATCCTATTGTCACCAATTTTTCACTATTTATTCGCCATAATTAGAATAATTTTGAGTATGAATATTCGTTTTACTGCAAAAAAATTAGTAAAAGTGAAACGATCCATTATACAAATTTTGAAGCATGTATTAATAATTGTGCCTCATATCCAACTTAACATCAGAATGAGGCACCTACATTAGATATAATTCTTATTCAAAAACAACACTCTTATCAAGAAATTCCAACTTTACTACAACATATGGATATGTAACTCCCTGTGCTACCATATCATCCTGCGTCGGTCCTATCAAGTTCGTATCGATATAGATGGCATTACTGGTAAGATATAATTCATCTACGGCAATACTGTAGCCGCCACTATTTTGTTTTCCGTATCCTACGACAATATAAAGATTATCCTTATTTGAGTATGATAGCTTAAAGGGTTCTTCTTTCTTCTCATCAATGATTTCTTTTAATTCACCGGGTAAATCAGCATCCTCAACAACGGTAAAGTCCAAATCCTTAATTTTCTTAACATCTGTATTTTCTGCCTTACAGCCAACCAAAAAGCTTCCTGTAATCACTATCATAAGAAGCAACCTTGCTATATGGGACCTCTTCATTGTAACCTCCATAGGTTTCTTACTTATTTCATTTTATGACTCGTACGGTCAAATCATTCGAATTTCCCATAAAACACATCAAATTACCTATCATACTTCATCCAAGCACTACGTTTTGCAGTGCTTTGCGAAAGCGTGTTACGAGTAAACGATAGTTTATCTCACGAAATCCATATATAAAATTATGCAAATTGATGTATGATATTACATATGGTTTTTGATATGGGTTTGCACTATATCATAAACATGGTTTGGACAAGATTAAAATATCTAATATTATTTAACATTTTAAAACTTTTTCTACTCTTTCCTTATCTAAAGAATATAAGGTTAAGATAATACTGATATCTTACCTTTCACTCAGCTGATTGAGGTCTAAGAATATTCTATAGCAAATTACGAAATGAAGGTGATACAAGTGAGCAAAAGTGTATATACACAATTAACAGAATATCTTATCGATAATCAAAATAAATTCTATCGTCTAGCTTATAGTTATGTTCGAAACAAGGATGCAGCTATGGATATCGTTCAAAATGCCATCTGCAAAGCCCTAGAAAATTATCACACCATTCGGAATGCAAAATATATCAGTACCTGGTTTTATCGAGTACTCGTAAATGAAAGTCTTTCCTTTATTAAAAAGAACGACCGCGAAATCCTGTATGAACCTAATGCTCTAACGGAAGATGTATATATCGAACAAGCTTATGAGCCCTCGCTGGAACTTTATAAGGAAATTGATCAATTACCAGAACACCTTAAAACAATTATTATTCTTCATTATTATGAAGGTATGACGCTAAAACAAATAGCACAAGTTACAAATACCAATATTAGCACGGTAAAAACAAGATTATATGCAAGCTTAAAGCGTCTTAAGTTATCTATAAAGGAGGTAGCTATATGAAAGAAGTAAAAGACACTAAAAAATATTATGATGCCATTCAAATACCTGAGGAGTTGTCTAACCAAGTTGAAAAAATCATTAACCAAGCCAAAGAGAAGGAGAAGGATACGAAAAAAACATTTCGCTTCAGAGCATACCACTATGCACTTACTGGTGTAGCAGCAAGCTTTCTGATATTTTTTATATCACTCAATACCAGCAAAGCCTTTGCTTCCTCTTTGGAGGATGTTCCCGTAGTGGGTAACATAGTAAAGGTTCTAACCATCCGTACCTATCAAGAGGAGGATATCGATAAGACACTTGTTGTCAACGTTCCTGCTATTGATTCTGAGGCAGAGGTTGCAAAAAAAGTAAATGAAATTATATCAGAAGAAGTAGCTAAGTATACGAAAGAAGCACAGGAAAGGGTTGAAGAATATAAAGCAGCCTTTTTAGAGACCGGTGGTACAGAAGAAGAATTTGCTGCTCATGATATAGATATCAACGTAGATTATGAAATCAAATATCAGGATAATGATATGGTTTCTTTTGTACTAACCGGATCAGAATCCTGGGCAAATGCCTATCATTTCGAAAATTATTACAATATAGATATTCAGAATAATGAAGTCATCACTCTTAAGGATTTACTGGGTAATCAATATATTGAAATTGCAAATGAAAATATTCGCAAACAGATGGGGGAAAGAATAAAAACAGATCCAAACAGCTCTTATTTCGATGAAAGCATGGACGGCTTTACATCCATAAATGAAAATACCAGATTCTATATCAATGAAGCTAAGAATCCGGTCATTGTCTTTGATAAATATGAGATTGCTCCTGGCAGTATGGGTATACAGGAATTTGAAATCCCGTTAAGTACTACAAAATAAGAACAAGGAGTAAACTTGCCACATTTAGCACCCCAGCAAATTGCAAAGCAAAAAAGGCATTTGGATGACTCTAGATAGAGTAATTCAAATGCCTCTTTTTGTTCATAACAAGTGAGCTAACTTAATAATTCACTTATTTTTATCTGTGATTGTCAAGCACGTTAGCTGTTAGGGCTCCATTACTTTCATCTATCACAATGGTATCCTCCGGACCAACCTGATCACTTAAAATTAATCTTGCACTCAGGGTCTCTACATTTTTCTGAAGATATCTTTTTAATGGTCTTGCACCGTAGATTGGATCATAAGCTCTCTCTACAATGAAATCTTTCGCAGCCTCGGTTAATGATATCTTAATTTCTCTGTCTGCCAATCTCTTATTTAAGTCATCCATCATCAGGTCCATAATATTACTAATATTATTCTTTGTTAAGGGCTTAAATAAGATGATCTCATCCAAACGGTTTAGAAACTCCGGACGGAAGGCCGAGCGAAGATCCGTCATAACTTGGGACTCACATGCTTCACTTATCTCTCCATCCTCTTCAATTCCTTCTAACAAATACCTAGAACCGATATTGGAGGTAAGAATGATTATGGTGTTTTTAAAGTCTACACACCTTCCCTGAGAATCGGTAATACGTCCGTCATCCAGTACTTGCAACAGTACATTGAACACATCAGGATGTGCTTTTTCAATTTCATCAAAAAGAATAACCGCATAGGGTTTGCGCCTAATGGCTTCTGTTAATTGTCCACCCTCTTCATAACCAACATATCCCGGAGGTGCTCCGATTAATCTTGCGACCGAATGCTTCTCCATATATTCACTCATATCAATTCGAACAATATTCTGTTCATTATCAAATAAACTCTCTGCAAGTGCCTTAGCTAACTCCGTTTTACCAACACCGGTAGGTCCTAAGAACAAAAAGGAACCAATTGGTTTTGTAGGGTCCTTGATACCTGCTTTGGATCTTAATATAGCATCGGATACTTTTTCTACTCCTTCGTCCTGACCAACCACTCTCTTATGAAGAACTTCACTTAGATGCAAAGTCTTACTTCTCTCACTTTCCGTAAGCTTTGTGATCGGAATACCTGTCCAGCGGGAGACAATTTTTGCAATTTCCTCTTCACTAACATTTTCATGCACTAGTATATTCTCTCTGCTCTTAAGTCTATCTTCTTCTAATTCAATTTGTTTTTGAAGTTCCGGTAATCTACCATATTTTAATTCTGCTGCCTTATTTAGATCATAGCTTCTCTCTGCCAGCTCAATCTCATTGTTTAACTCCTCTAGGGACTCTCTTAACTTGTGTACCTTTTCCATGGAGGCTTTTTCATTATCCCATTTTGCTTTCGCACTTGCAAAGGTATCTCGAAGACCCGCTAGCTCTAGCTGCAAATCATCTAAGCGCTCCATGCTTAACCTGTCATCTTCCTTCTTAAGGGCAGCCTCCTCAATCTCCATTTGCATAATCCTTCGCTGCATATCATCCAGTTCCGTGGGCATAGAATCAAGCTCTGTTTTAATTAAGGCACAAGCTTCGTCCACCAAATCAATTGCTTTATCCGGAAGGAATCGATCCGATATATAGCGATTGGATAGGGTTGCTGCACTAACAAGAGCAGCATCATTTATTTTAACACCATGGAAAACCTCATATCGTTCCTTCAAACCACGAAGAATGGATATGGTATCTTCTACAGTAGGTTCCTCCACCATAACCGGCTGGAAACGACGTTCTAAAGCTGCATCCTTTTCCACATACTGACGATACTCATTGAGTGTAGTTGCACCAATACAATGTAATTCTCCTCTTGCCAACATAGGTTTTAGCATGTTTCCTGCATCCATGGCACCTTCAACTTTACCTGCTCCTACGATCGTATGGAGCTCATCAATAAATAGTATGATCTGGCCTTCGCTCTTTTTCACCTCTTCAAGAACCGCTTTCAGCCGTTCTTCAAATTCACCACGATACTTTGCTCCTGCAACAAGGGCTCCCATATCCAGGGCAAATAACTTCTTATCCTGAAGGGACTGAGGTACGTCTCCTCTAACGATTCTCTGAGCTAAACCTTCCACCACCGCAGTC
>JAEWEO010000239.1 GCA_023389295.1 Bacillota bacterium | reverse complement strand
GAAATGGTGTATGACATCAACCGTGAAAAGGCAATGATGGCACCGCAACGTATTGCTCTTGTGACAAAATACATTCTGGAGCACTTCGATCAGAAGACCTATCGAGGGGATAAGACTTACATATTTAATACTCTAACTAATATTGCAGAAGTAGCCTCTGCCGAAAGAGGTGCTGTGGAAGAAATCAAACAGAAACAGCGTATCAGTGGATTCAATTCCATCTTTGCTGTAGCTTCTGTGTCTATGGCTAAGTTATATTATCAGGAATTTCAAAGGCAGATGGCTGTCGATTCAACAAAAAAACTGCGTGTGGCTACTATTTTCAGTTATGGTGCAAACGAGGAAGAAACCGATGGTATCTTGGACGAAGAGAATTCAGAGGACACCTCTGCTCTTGACCAGAACTCTCATGATTTCCTTGAAGCAGCTATCCATGATTATAATGAAATGTTTCATACCAATTATGATACATCCAGTGATAAATTCCAAAACTATTATAAAGATGTATCCTTGCGTATGAAAAACAAGGATCTGGATTTGCTGATTGTAGTAAATATGTTCCTCACGGGTTTTGATGCTACCACACTAAATACCCTATGGGTAGATAAGAATCTGAAAATGCACGGGTTAATTCAGGCATTTTCCAGAACCAATCGTATATTAAATTCTATAAAGACCTTTGGTAATATAATATGCTTTAGAAACCTACAAAAGCGTGTAGATAGTGCTATATCTCTCTTTGGTGATAAGAATGCAGGCGGAATCGTTTTACTCCAGAGTTTCAAGGATTATTATTACGGATATATTTCTGCGAATGATAAAGTAATGCCGGGATATGTGGATATGATGGAGGAACTAAGTGATAAGTTTCCGCTTACAGAGCCTCAAATAGTTGGAGAGCAAAATCAAAAGGACTTCATCTCCCTGTTTGGTGCGATCCTGCGTATGAGAAATCTACTGGCATCTTTTGATGAATTCCAAGACAAAGAACTGATTACGGAACGGGATTTGCAAGATTACCTTGGCCGGTACCAGGATTTACGTGATGAATGGAAACGTAAGCGAGAATCCGGAGAAAGCACGGATATTATTGATGATATTGTGTTTGAAGTTGAACTGATTAAGCAGATTGAGATTAATATCGATTATATTCTGATGCTTGTTAAGAAGTACCATGACGCCCATTGCGAAGATAAAGAGGTTCTTAT
The DNA here is from genome assembly GCA_023389295.1 of Bacillota bacterium. Taxonomy (GTDB): domain Bacteria; phylum Bacillota; class Clostridia; order Lachnospirales; family Lachnospiraceae; genus Mobilitalea. The sequence continues at coordinate 9,837 of JAEWEO010000239.1, read as the reverse complement.
TACCATAAAGAAAGCAATTGATGCAAGCCCAGAACTTCGCAGCAAGAAACAGCTTATCGAAACATTCATTGCAGGCATTAATGACACAGATGATATCATGACAGAATGGCATGATTACGTTGTTGAACAGCGTGAGTGGGAACTTGAGACGATTATCACAGAAGAGAAATTGAAATCGGAAGATACCCGGAAATTCCTCGACAATGCATTCCGAGATGGTGAAATCAAAACTGCTGGTACAGATATTGACAAAATCATGCCACCCGTCTCCAGATTCGGCGGTGGTGGCAGAGCCGAGAAAAAGCAGAATGTCATTAATAAACTGAAGACTTTTTTTGAGAAGTACTTTGGAATTGGTGGTTCTGTGTCGTTTGCTAAGTCGGAAGGTGAAACGTTGGAATATAATTCAAACATACAAAGTAATTTGCCGATGGTGGCAGAACACCCATCCCAATATGGTTCAGATATTTAATCAGTGATCGAGTATTAGGGAAGCTACATATACACTAATTAAAAAGCATCTATGTAAAAAACATAGATGCTTTTTAAGCCAAGTTAGGATAGCTACTCTCTGAATTGGCATTTATAGTCTTGCCGTATTTATTAAGCGTTAAACAATAATACTAAATAATTGATAAAATATCAAAACATGCTAAGCCATTAGCAATAGATGCCAAACTATTTATGTTCTAAAATCTATATGTCCAACGATAACCTCCTGCTGTTACAAAGCCGGAAACTCCTCTACAGCATTTGCTGATATTAGTACTAAAAACGCCTGTTGCTTTTTGCGCTTCATGCAATGTCTCAAAAGTCTTAATGACCTTCATTGAAATAGGATCATGCTGCCTAACACCTCGATGTGGAATTACTCTACGATGTACTTTCTTTGTCTTTTTAATGATTGAATCATTAAGATCTTCTCTAACCCAAGCCCATATATTGCATGCTTTAATTTCCCTGATAGTTGTATAAGGTAAATTAAATTTTCGACATACTTTTATAACTCCAAGTCCATTAGCAAGGTTTTCTTTTATATTGGAAACGATATCTTCTGTAAGATTAGCTCTCTTCATGCTATTCTTTAATCTTACATTATGTAATCCTTCTTCAGACAGTTTATGTCCGCCGGGCGATATATTTAGCCCGTCAATATTACTCCTATATTCAGAAATCCAATATTGTTCACGTTCATCTAAAATCTTTTGGTTGGTAATTCCATATTCTAGTATGCACCAATCATGATTTTCCCAGCCATATTTCCTAATACTTGTATTTAATTTACCGGGATATCCGTGTTCTGAAAAATATTTGTGAGATGATTTTCTTTTGTTAAATTCCTTAGTTTGCCCTATGTAAATCTTTCCAGTTACTAAATTTGTGCATTTATAAATTGCACCATTAATTTTTCTCATTATTATGTATCCTCCTAAATGTTTTGTTGTATTTCAAGGATTACCATTTATTGGAACATTATACATGCATAATGAGAAAAAATATTTAGCTAAGTATAGTATCTCTATATATTTACAATTAAATATTGATACTTGGTGGATTTTAGTAGTATATTTATTCTGTTACATTTTAACAAATGTGTTTTACTAAATATAGAAAATTATGGAGTTTTTTGCTTGATAATACATTATTATATGATATAATTTACCTTGAATAATAATATAAAACTATAGATATGACATAGGAGGGGATAATTTGAAAAGAGTATTTGAGCAAGGTGAATTTAACAGTTATAAGAAGAGTAATTTGGAAATGGAAAAACGAGCAATTTATGAATTTGCCCAAGCAGAAACCACGGTATTTATATCTCATAAACACGATGATTTAGATGATTTACAAGGAATTATTGGCTTATTAGAATCGCAATATAAGGTTAGAATATATATTGATAGTCGAGATACATCTATGCCAATAACGACTTCTGGAGAAACAGCAAGAAAAATCAAAGATAGAATAAAAAAATGTGATAAATTTATTCTACTTGCAACTAACGGAGCGATAGATTCAAAATGGTGCAATTGGGAATTAGGGTATGGAGATGCTCATAAGTATGAAAGTAATATTGCACTATTTCCTATAAAACCCAAAGGTCAATATGATTCATCATATAAAGGAAATGAATATATGTCAATCTACCCATTCATATCATATTATGATGGAAGTGAAAGATATACAAGTGGTGAACCTATTTCTCGCGGATTTTATGTGCGAACAATAAAAGATGATGGTTCTGTGACAATAGTACCATTAGAGAAATGGTTGAGAAAATAAGGAAGAGGGTAATGTTAAATGGATAATGATAAGATTAAGCATCTTGAATTTTTACAATCGAATATTGCTAGAATGAATCAGTGCTCATTTCAGATGAAAGGTTGGACTATAACAATAGTATCAGCACTTCTTGCTGTTTATGCATCTACAATAGACGAAAAAAGTAAAGGAAATGTAGCATTTATATTTGTTGCTATAGCTCCGGTTATTTTATTTTGGTTATTAGATTCTTATTACTTACAGCAAGAACGCAAACTTCGGGGTATATATAATGATGTTGCTGAATTAACTTCGGAAAAAGACAGAATTAATGTTCGAAGCTTTGAATTTCCTCTGAATCAATATACTACTTGTAAATATTGTTTTATTAAAGTTATGTGGTCAAAAACAGAATGGCCGTTATATTTATCTATTATCATAGGGCTAGCTATCGCTGGTATTTTATTGAAGTGATATATTTAAGGAGGTAAGACAAATGGCACGAAAAGTATTTTATAGTTTTCATTATGATAATGATATAATGAGAGTTATGACTGTAAGAAATCGCTGGGTAACTCAAGGAGGGCAATTAGCATCTAAGATTATAGATAGAGCAGAATTTGAAAACCTCAAAAGACAAGGTGAAGTTTCCGTGAAAAAGTGGATAGATAGCCAATTAGAGGGGACATCAGTAACAGTTGTATTATTAGGTTCAGAAACATTGAAAAGACCTTTTGTACAATATGAGATATGTAAAAGTATAGAAAGAGGAAACGGTATTATTGGCGTACATATTAATAATATCAAAGATGCAAGAACACAGCAAATTTCTCAGAAAGGAAATATTCATGAAGTGATAGGTTATTATAACAACAATGTACCTGCTTACTTTGATAAAATATGTGATAAAATATATGATTATGTGTATGATGATGGATATAGCAATTTAGGTGTATGGGTAGAGAAAGCAGCTAAGAATAATAACAAATAGTTAAAAATGGCACAACGAGTATCAGTTACTAAAAACCTACCTATCGGTTCCGGTAACTTATGATTTTAAAAGATTTGCTACGGATAACTGTTGCTACCGTTGGCATGGTAATATTATACATTACATATTTGCTTAATATCAATAACTTGGTCTAACAGAGCTTAAAAAATAAATATTTTGACGCATAAAAAACTACCAACTATTAATATCTTGTTGGTAGTTTTTTATTACGGTAAACTGAAACTTCTATATTTGATCAGATAAGATTGGAAATTTGATATATGTTGATGTTAAACTAAATAATAAATAAAAAAGTACCCCAGTAGATGTTAAAGTAATATTAACTTTGTTCCTAATCCAACAAATTTAATGTATTTACTCTTACAGATAGCATCTATGTACCGAAGAATTGGCTCATATGGAGATGGTAAGTGCTATTATTCATCAATTGACAAGAGATTTAACACCGGAAGCTATTGTCGAGAGCGGCTTTGACAAATATTATGTAGATCATACCTTGGGTTTATGGCCTCAATCTGCAGGTGGAGTTCCCAATAGCGCAACATTCTTCCAAAGTAAAGGCGATCCGATTACGGACTTAGTGGAAGATATGGCAGCAGAGCAGAAAGCAAGAACAACCTATGACAATATTCTTCGCTTAGTTCATGATCATGATGTATGTGATCCTATTAAGTTCTTAAGAATGAGAGAGATTATACATTTCCAGAGGTTTGGCGAAGCTCTTAGATTGATCCAGGATGAACTGGACTCAAGGAACTTCTATGCATTTAACCCTGCATTTCCTCCGGATCTGTGTAAATAATAGATCTTATATATTAAGACTTTATAACGTAACCGCTCCCCGATCTCCAGACGGAGAGCGGTTTCTAGAAAATTTATTAATTTTGTAAATATTGTATTGACAAAATAGATATTAAGGATTAATATTTATTCATTAATAAGCGTAAACCGTTGAGAAAGAGAAGTAAGCTTTATTACAACATTCCAGAGAGTCGCCGTTGGTGGAAGGTGATATGAAGTATTTAGCTGAATGGACTTTTGAGGGCAACCCGAAATCATAGTAGGCGTTGACGGAAACCATAACCGTTATTAGAATGGCATATATTATTGTATATGAAAAAGTGGGCTATAATTGTATTATAGTCAAATTGAGTGGTACCGCGGCTTCTGTTCGTCTCAAGTATTTGATACTTGGGGCTTTTTTTATACCCAAAATTGAGTTTAGGGATGGAAGGTAAGAATAGAAGATCACTACATTTGACAGATACAACCAAAAAAGCAAACGGGTTAAGCTGATTATAGGGGGATTCCCTGAGTACTATAAAATAATAATTGGAGGATTTGATTATGAAGAAAGTATTATCAGTTGTTATCGTTATGACACTTGTTGTTAGCATGCTTACCGGTTGTGGACAGAAAGTGGATGGAACAAATGCCAGCGGTACGGGTAAATCTACAAAGGATGGAACATACACCATTGGGATCGGCCAATTTGCAGAGCACGGTTCCTTAGATAATTGTAGAGAAGGTTTTATTGCAGGTTTAGCAGAAGCAGGTTATGTGGAAGGTGAAAATTTAAAGATAGAATATGAGAATGCACAGGCAGATGGTACTATAGCTACGCAGATTGCAACCAATTTTGTCGCAAATAAAGTTGACTTAATCTGTGCGATTGCAACTCCTATGGCACAAAGTGCCTATGGTGCTACCAAGACCGGTAATATCCCGGTAATCTTTACTGCAGTTACGGATCCTGTGGCAGCGGAACTGGCAAAAGAAGATAAGACACCAAGTGGTAAGATTACCGGAACAAGTGATAAGCTTCCGGTAGAGAAGCAACTTGAGATGATTAGAAAAGTATTACCGGAGGCTAAGACAATCGGTATTATGTATAGTACAAGTGAAGTGAATTCAGTATCTGCCATCGAAGAGTATAAAGCAGCTGCAGGAGCATATGGCTTTGAGATTGTTGAAAGTGGTATTTCTACTTCAGCAGATATCCCTTTGGCAGCAGATGATTTAGTAGGGAAAGTAGATTGCATAAACAATTTAACCGATAATACAGTTGTAAGCTCTTTACCGATCATTTTAGAGAAAGCTGGAGCAAAGAATATTCCTGTTTTTGGTAGTGAAGTAGAACAAGTGAAGATAGGCTGTCTAGCAACTGTAGGACTTGACTACTTTGATCTTGGTAAGCAAACAGGAGCTATAGCAGCTCAGGTACTAAGCGGTGAGAAGAAGGCAAGTGAGATTAAGTTTGAAATAATTGAAGAAGCATCCTTCTATGGTAATACCGCTGTTGCAGATAATCTGGGAATTACGTTACCGGAGGATCTTGTGGGTAGTGCGAAGGAAATGTTTGATACAATAGAAGAATAAATTGGTATAAAAATGGGAGGTAAAGCATGTTAACAATTATCTTGGGTATCGTGGAGCAAGGCCTGGTATATGCCATCATGGCCCTCGGGGTGTATATTACTTATAAAATACTGGATTTCCCGGACCTATCGGTGGACGGAACCTTTCCACTAGGGGGTGCCGTTACGGCAGTACTGATTATCGCAGGAGTAAATCCAATACTTACCCTCTTTATCTCCTTTCTTGTAGGAGCGGTTGCAGGAATTATCACGGGGCTAATTCATGTAAAGCTAAAGGTTCGGGATTTGTTGTCCGGTATTATTATGATGACAGCACTTTATTCCATTAATCTTAGAATTGCGGGGAAAGCCAATGTAGCAATCTTTTCGAAAGAGACAATTTTTGAAAATGAATTTCTTTCTTCCTTAATAAATGAAAATCTTAAGCCCTATGTAGCGTCAGCCATATTGTTAGTTATTGTAATAATTATGAAATTACTTTTGGATTTGTACCTTAAGACGAAATCGGGATATCTCTTAAGAGCGGTTGGTGATAATGAAGTACTTGTTACATCACTTGCAAAGGATAAGGGAATTGTTAAAATCGGAGGCCTTGCCATTGCAAATGCATTTGTAGCACTAGCCGGCAGTATTTATACTCAAAAGGGCGGATTTTTTGAGATTTCTATTGGTACCGGTACCATTGTTATAGGTTTAGCAAGCGTCATTATCGGAACAAAATTATTTGCAAAAGTTACCTTTCTTAAAGCTACTACTGCAGTTATCTTTGGCTCAATTATTTACAAAGTCTGTGTTGCAGTAGCCATAAGAGTTGGCATGACAGCTTCTGATTTAAAACTCATAACAGCCGTATTATTTCTTGGAATTCTGGTTATCAGTAACGGACGAAAAAGGAGGGTGAAAGTAAGTGATTGAGTTACAGCATATTAACAAACTTTATAATCCTGGTACGGTGAATGAAATGTGCTTATTTTCCGACTTTGATTTAACCATCAAGGATCAGGAATTTGTATCGGTAGTTGGTAGTAACGGTTCCGGTAAGACCTCCATGCTTAACATTATCTGTGGTAGTATTCCCATCGATCGAGGAAGAATTATGATAGGAACAGAAGACATTACGAATCTGGCGGAATATAAACGCCAAAGAAGAATTGGAAGGGTCTATCAAAATCCTGCTATGGGAACTTGTCCCTCGATGACAATCCTTGAGAATTTATCTTTGGCGGACCATAAAGGGAAATCCTTTAATCTGACAAGAGGAACCAATAAGAAGAGAATAGAATATTACCAAGAAAGACTTAAAAGCTTAAAGCTTGGTCTTGAGGATAAACTTAATATCCCTGTTGGATCTCTATCGGGAGGCCAAAGGCAGGCCATTGCACTTCTCATGGCAACCTTAACCCCAATTGAATTTTTAATACTTGATGAGCATACTGCAGCCTTGGATCCCAAAACTGCGGATTTGATTATGGAGTTAACTGACCAGGTGGTTAGAGAAAAGAAGCTAACGACAATCATGGTAACTCATAATCTTAGATATGCAGTAGAATATGGAGATCGGTTGATTATGATGCATCAAGGTAATGTTGTAATTGATAAAGCTGGCGATGATAAGAAATCCATGCTGATAGAAAATATTGTGGATAAGTTTAATGAAATTAGTATTGAATGTGGAAATTAAGAATAGAGGGAACTTCAGGTACGTTTGTAGGAAGTTCCCTTTTATATCTAATCACAAATTATCCATAAAATTTCTTGCAAATTTACTAGTCTGTGATATACTAAGGATACAAAATTTAAGAAGCAGAGTAGGATCATGTGCGTTAAGTGCTGGTTGAACAGGGAGTTGTCAGCCGGACGAAAAGGTATCTTGCGGTACATGGTTCGCATCCCGCTGCTACAGTTAGATAATCAGATATATTATTATTTATAACTTAGGTCGCGCCTACTAGTATATGCAATATATAATAGAAGCAACGAAAAGTGTTAGCCGCATATGATATCTCATATGTGAAGAAAGTATCTTTTTGTTGCTTTGCGGTTACGAATGCGATGATCTATATGGTAAATGATAAACACTTTGATTTTATCTCTTATGTAGTAAAAGGTCTGCAAAGGAGGTAATTTTTTTATGCGTAAATTTTTAACATTATTTAGTGCATCCTATAAGGAATTAAGGAGCATAAGATGCATCACGCTAGTAGCAATGCTAGGAGCTATATCCATTGTCTTAGGTATATATTTCACTTTTTTACCCGTTGAAACAATGAAGATATCGTTTACTTTTTTACCGAATGAATTTGTTTACTATCTGTTCGGACCTGTGGTTGGGGCCGTTTATGGTGCAGCCTTAGATATCTTAAACTTTATTGTAAAACCTACCGGGCCTTATTTCTATGGTTTTACTGTTAGTGCAGTATTAACGGGGTTGCTCTATGGAACTATGCTATATAACAAACCTCTAAGTTTAAAAAGGATCATTGCGGCCAAAATGGTGCATATGGTGACAATTAATATTCTACTCAATACCTATTGGCTCACTATGCTGTATGGAAATGGTTTTTTCGCCATACTGCCTCTAAGAATATTGAAGGCAGTTATTATGCTACCGGTGGAAGTATTTCTTTTATATTCCTTAATCAAAGCTGTTGAAGCTACAGGAGTGTTAAAGGGCTTTCATAACTCAAAAACAAGGATATCATAAAAGAAGCCTTGAACAAAAAGAATTGGTATGCCAATTCTTTTTGTTCTTTGAAAAGGATATTCCAAGTTAATAGCTGCATAGGGATAGAAAGAAATAATATGGAAATAAACTTGACAAAAGATAGATTACGCAATACATTAGACTTATGAAAAATCCTTAAAAATAGGAATTCAAGAGATTTGCTTGTAATATTATGCGCTATTTATGGACTTCGAAGGAGGATATGAAATGAATAATTTATTGATTGCACAATCTGGAGGGCCTACGGCTGCAATTAATGCAACCTTAGTCGGCGTACTACAGGGAGTACGTGCAAGTGGAGCAATTGACACAGTATATGGTGCAAAGAATGGTATAGAAGGTGCTATTAAGGACGAACTTATAGATCTTAATGATATTATTAAGGATACTAAGGCAATGGATACACTTACGTACACTCCATCATCCGCACTAGGTACCTGTAGATATAAGATGAAGGATTGGCGGAAGGATGAGGAACCATATAAGAAGATTATTGAAACCTTCTATCAGCATAATATTAAGTATTTTATCTATATAGGTGGAAATGATTCCATGGATACAGTAGATAAGCTGGCTGAATACTGCAAATTAAACAATCATGACTTTATTATTATGGGAGCACCAAAAACAGTAGATAATGATCTTAATTTAACTGATCATAGTCCTGGTTTTGGATCCGCAGCAAAATATATTGCGACAACCATATCCGAATTATCCTGTGATATTGGAGCTTTTGATATTCCTGCAGTTACCATTGTAGAAATTATGGGACGTAATGCAGGTTGGTTGACAGCAGCAGCAGCTCTTTCGAGAATGAATGGTAACTCGGGAGCTGATCTAATTTATCTTTGTGAGAAACCTTTTGATAACGATAGATTCCTTCAGGATGTAAAGGAAAAGCTGGCTAAGAAATCCGGTATTTTGGTGGCAGTAAGTGAAGGAATTAAGGATAGTAACGGGACCTATGTATCCGATCAGACCTCGAGCGGAGCAGTTGATAATTTCGGTCATAAATACATTGCAGGTGCAGCTAGAGCATTAGAAGATCTAATTCGTAGAGAGATTGGATGTAAGGTTCGTTCTGTAGAACTTAACCTAATGCAGCGCTCTGCAGCTCATATTGCGAGCGAAACTGATATTATTGAGTCTTTGATGTTGGGACAGAAGGCTCTTAATTGTGCTTTGCATGGAGAAACAGGCAAGATGTCTGCAATCAAGCGCATTAGTGATGAACCCTACCGTGTAGAGTTTGTATCAGTTCCTGTAAATAAAGTGGCTAATCATGAAAAAACAGTACCAATGGAATGGATTACACCGGATGGTCATGATGTTACAGATGAATTGATTTCTTATATGAAGCCACTAATTCAGGGTGAAACCAATGTAAAATTTGAGAATGGAATTCCGGCAGTTATAAAATTATATTAGTAGCAAGCTTATTCACTTGTCATGAATAT
>JAEWEO010000217.1 GCA_023389295.1 Bacillota bacterium | reverse complement strand
TTCTCAAACAACGTAACTTCTAAATGGGTAGTTGATGGTAAGGTTAATGTGGATGCTAACATCAAAGCATGGGTTGATCAAACTAAAGAATTTACAGATAATAGCTACAATAACAAAACTTCACTTTGGTCAAGTGATTGGAGCGCAGGATTTACTCCAGAAGGTAAAGTATTCTGCTACTTTGGACCTGCATGGTTCGTTGATTTCACTTTAGGTGGTAACGGAACAGATGGCGACTGGTATGCAACAAAAGGACCACAAGGTTTCTTCTGGGGCGGTACTTGGATTAGTGGTGCTACAGGTACTGATAACCAAAGTTTAATCAAAGATATCATTCTTAAATTAACAACTGATGATACAATTATGAAAGATATCGTAGTTGATGATAATGATTTTGTTAACAATACAACTGTAATGGAAGCTATGGCAGCTGATACTTCATATGCAAGTAAGGTACTTGGCGATACTAATCCACTTGCTACTTACGCAGCAGGAGCAGGAGCAATTGATTTAAGTAATATTTCACCATATGATCAAGGTTGTACAGAAGAATTCCAAGCTGCTATGAAAGATTACTTTGATGGTAATGCTACATATGATGAAGCACTTCAGAATTTCTATAGTGCAATTACTGTAAAATATCCGGAATTGTCATACTAATTAAATGGTATTCTCAAAGTAAAATGATATAAATAAATTATAATAAGACTTGATTAAATAAGCATGCCTGTCTATATTAGGCAGGTATGCTTTTATGTTAGGAATAAGTTGATATTATTATAAATGGGAAGACAATAGGAGAGGTTTGGATATGATAAAAGTTGAAACGCAAAAAACAAAAAAAGGAAAAGTAGTTAGGTATAATAAGTGGGGCTATATCTTTTTAGTACCTTTTGTATTAACTTATCTAGTATTCCAACTGATACCAATGGTAAGTACCATTTTTAACAGTTTCTTTGAAAACTATCGTTCAGGTCTTACACAAGTTGGGCCAAATTTCGTTGGGCTTGATAATTATAAGTCCTTACTGAGTAATTCAGATGTTTGGAAATTTATGAGGAATACGTTTGTTATGTGGATTATGTGTTTCATTCCACAGATTCTTTTATCGCTTCTTTTGGCGAATTGGTTCTCTAATGTAAGATTAAGACTAAGGGGATTAGGATTCTTTAAAACAGTAATTTATCTTCCTAACTTAATTATGGCATCAGCATTTGCAATGTTATTCTTCGCATTATTTTCAGATAACGGACCTGTCAATGCTATTTTAGTAGATATGGGAATTATATCTGAACCATATAGATTTCTATCTAATGTATGGAGCTCTAGAGGCATCGTAGCCTTTATGAATTTTGTAATGTGGTTTGGTAATACAACTATATTGTTGATGGCAGGTATTATGGGAATTGATGTTAATTTGTTTGAAGCTGCAGAAGTTGATGGTGCGAAACCATCTAAAGTATTTACTAAGATTACATTGCCTTTATTAAGGCCTATTTTGATTTATGTTATAATTACTTCGTTAATTGGTGGAGTTCAAATGTTTGATGTTCCACAAATCTTAACGAATGGTACTGGAGCACCAGTAAATTCAACCATGACATTAATTATGTATTTGAATAAACATTTGTTCAGCAAGAATTACGGTATGGGTGGTGCAATGTCCGTATTATTATTCTTTATAACAGGTATTTTAAGTTTAATTGTATTTAAGATTACTAGTAAGAAAGAAGATTAGAGGTGAGAAATATGGCTGGTAATAAAAGAAGTGAAGAAAATGGAATGGGGTTAAAAACAAGACGCGTAATTTGCTACATTGTATTAATTTTTGTAACTATAATGTGTTTATTTTGGTTCTATCTATTATTTTTGAATACTACGAAAACACATAATGAGATACAACTTGGATTTAGTGCGTTACCTGGTAGCAATTTTTTTGAAAACTGGGATAATTTAATTCACGGTACATTGCCAATTATAATGGGTCTTCTAAACAGTTTATTTGTATCCACTGCATGTGTGGTATGTAGTACATATTTCTCAGCAATGACCGCTTATGCCATTCATGCATATGACTTTAAATTTAAAAAGGCTATGTTTACTTTTATATTAGTGGTTATGATGATTCCTACGCAAGTAACTGCTCTTGGTTTCTTGAAATTAGTGGATGATATGAACCTTAAGAATTCATTTATTCCGTTAATCATTCCTACGATTGCAGCACCAATAACATTCTATTATATTAAACAATATATGGAGAGTTCGTTACCAATCGAGATTATTGAAGCATCACGTATAGATGGTTCTGGTGAATTTATGACATTTAACAGAATTGTTCTTCCCATGATGAAACCGGCTTTGGCAGTGCAAGGAATATTTACATTCGTTACTACGTGGAATAATTATTTCATGCCAGCATTGATTTTAAATGATGAAAAAAAGAAGACATTACCTATCTTAATCGCACAATTACGAAGTGCTGATTGGTTGAAATTCGATATGGGTCAAGTGTATATGATGATTGGATTTTCGATTTTACCAGTAATCATAGTTTATCTATGCTTGTCAAAGCATATTGTACAAGGAATTGCTCTTGGTAGTGTTAAAGGCTAAAATCGAATAACAATAGTATATTCATAGCATCCTGGTCTTTTTAGACCAGGATTTTTGTGTGTTTATTTGTGCGTTCATAGGAAAGTATAGTTGATGAAAGGAATGGCCAGCTTTTTGAAGGTTAAAGGAAAGGAAATCTTATAATTTTATAAAAACATAAGAATCCCTTGTTAATCGTTATTATTTATAGTAATCTATTTATAGTGTTTGTAATGCTCTATATGGAGATATATAAACGACAAATAAATAAAAAGGAGAGATGTATTTGCCAGTATATTTATTAATTG
>JAEWEO010000035.1 GCA_023389295.1 Bacillota bacterium | reverse complement strand
CTTTACTATATTGTGATGTTTGCAGAATTGGTTTCATCTTCTTAAAGTGCTAATAAACGTTGTAACTAACGTTTGACTAACGGTCGTTACTGTTCATTTAAAATCGCAAATCACTTGATTTCTCGATGTTTACAGTTACTATAATTATTTTTTCGCACGTTAGTAACGTTCCGTGCACACGCTGACATCATAGACAGTTGATTTATCTGATGCTATAATACAAACAGGAGCCAAGTAAAAATCCTTTATCCTCCCTGCTGCAAGGGCTTCCTGGATTTTTACCTGGCTCGTTGTATAAAAAAGCGATGCATAAAAAGCCACATCGCAAATCTCATTATATTTGTCATCTGTATCCCGTTCAAAATCGTTCAATCCCATGTAAACTCTGAGTTTTCTCTTTGTATCCTAAGTCATCCCGTGTTATCTCGGTTTTGTCAAATATATTGTCGGGTTACAATAGGTAATAATTACGTTAAAAGAAAACATACTGATTAGAAAAATACCTTACACTACATTTCATTAAGATTAGAAGCGGAGCTGTTTTGTTTGACAAAGATTGAAGAAACACATATAATAAGGTGGAAAAAGAATTGTTTTGTTTATAAGAATATTCTTTAATAAATTACTATAAAAAAGGATGTGGTAAGGATGGAAGCCGGCCCCGGTAGTCATAGGCAGACTATTTACAAAAATATAATAGAGACTGTAATGAGCAGAAATTGCATTATGATGATTTGTCAAAGGGACTTCCTCCTTACGTCATAATTGCTTCGTTCTGCTTATAGGCAGTAGAAGGGAGCATTTATGATCGAAATATTTAGAACAACTGACGGTTCATTGCAGAGACTGACAGAGATTACCGAAGGATGTTGGATTGCTATGACAACTCCTTCTGCAACTGAGCTTATGGAGATAGCAGATGCAACAGGGATTGACATTGATCATCTGAGAGCACCTCTTGATGAGGAAGAACGCGCGAGAATTGAGGTGGAGGAAAATTACACCTTAATATTAGTAGATATTCCTGCACTAGAGAAAAGAAACGATAAGGATCGTTATGTGACAATACCACTAGGTATTATTGTTTCAAAGGATTATATCATTACGGTATGTTTAGAGGAAACATCGGTATTAAAGTGCTTTATCGATGGGCGAGTAAGGGATTTTTATACGTTCAAAAAGACGCGTTTTATATTACAAATTCTATATAAAAACGCATCTACCTTCCTTCAAAATCTACGATCCATAGATAGAAAGAGTGAAGAGATAGAAAGAAAGCTTCATATTTCTACACAGAATCGTGAACTTATTGAATTGTTGGAACTTGAAAAGAGCCTAGTATATTATACAACCTCACTTCGTTCAAATGAAGTGGTATTTGAAAAAATGTTAAAGCAAGAAAATATTAAGCATTATCCGGAGGATGAAGACCTTCTGGAGGATTTGATTATTGAAAATAAACAGGCGATTGAGATGGCTAATATATATAGTGGTATCTTGAGCGGAACAATGGATGCTTTTGCTTCAATTATTTCTAACAATCAGAACATTGTTATGAAGTTTTTGGCAGCAGTTACAATTGTATTATCCATACCCACTATGATTGCAAGCTTCTATGGAATGAACTTTATAGATATTCCAGGCAAAGACAATCCGCAAGGATTCTATATTATTGCTTGTATTTCGTTGGTTGTAGCTGCAATTATTGTTCTGATTTTCAAAAAGAAAAAGGTCTTTTAGTTTTACTTGAAAGGTACGGTGTCTTACATGAATTTATTGATCAAACTGGAAAGAAAATTTGGAAGATATGCAATTAGAAATTTAATGAAATATATCGTAGTATTATTTATTGTTGGATTGATGGTAGGTTCCTTTTTCCCGGATGTTTACTTTCGGTACTTAGCACTCGATTTTGATATGATAGCCAGAGGACAAGTATGGAGACTTATAACCTTTATTATACCTCTAGGTTCCATGGGTGGTATCCTCTTCTTTGCCATTGCAACCTACTTTTACTATCTGATCGGTAATACCTTAGAACAACATTGGGGAGCATTCCGCCTTAATCTTTATTTCTTTTCGGGAGTGTTATTTAATATCATTGCATCCTTTATTTCCTATCTAGTAGGAACCCCGTATGTTTCATATAATTCCTTGGACTTTATCTGTAGTACGATGTTCTTTGCTTTTGCTGCATTGTATCCGAACACACCTTTTTACATTTATTTCCTCATTCCCGTGAAAGCGAAATACTTGGCTTTATTTGAGGGTATTATTTATTTATATAATATTTATATCTATATCAGAGCAGGGCAGTTTATATTAATTCTACCTTTGGTAATCGCATTTGCGAATTTCTTGATTTTCTTCTTTGCAACAAGAAATTATCGTAGAATTTCACCGAGTGAAATGAAGCGCAAAGCGAACTTCCGTAGGCAAATGAATCCGAATAACCATGGAACTGTGACACAGTTTAAAGGCCGCAATGTGGTCACCAGACATAAATGTGCTGTTTGTGGAAGAACAGAGCTTGATTCAGATCAATTAGAGTTTCGTTTCTGCTCTAAATGTGATGGTAACTATGAATATTGCATGGATCACCTATTCACACACGAGCATGTAAAAAAAGAATAATATTATTAGGTCAAGGAAAATGAATTTTGATTAATGAAAGAAATTAAGTAATTAAATTTAAATAGAAAAATATAGGTTTTTAATTCTGATAGTGCTTATTATTTTTATAATAGGCACTTCTTATTAATACATGTTTCATAAAATGTCTGCATAGCTGACATTTATTAAATACATGATTCAAAAATGTCTGCATAGCAGATGAAAAAACTACCGGTTTAAAACCTAAAACTTTGTAAAAATTATACCAAATATCTGGTTTGTTGTGAATATTACTGATATAATAGTATTTGGAAGTATTAGCGCTTACTGGAAAGAGGTACAGCTAAGATTACTACTCATAGTAGTATTAAAAATGGAAACAATACTAGTTCAACACCACTAAAATCGGTAAAGAAAGTGTAGGAAGATTGAAATAATGGACAAGAATATAAAACAGATTTGTAAAGAAATACGAAGTGGAAGACATCTAGAGGAACATATTCCCTTATTGTTTAATTATATGGCAGAATCCTATTACACTAATGCTAGTGTAAGACTGGCAATGCATTATTTTTCTTATTACGAGAATTATTGTGATGATGAAGGCACCTGGAGTAAGGAGGCATTAGAATATACGGATAAAATAAACCATATTATATCGGATCATATTCTTAAAGCTGAGGGTGGAGTAGAACGAGAGAAAGCAATATCAGAAATAGATCAAATCCGTAAGGATATTACAAAACGGATGGATTTACTGATTGCCTATACAGATATTTTTCAAATTTTTGAATATGTGTTAAACCGTATCGAATATCGATTCAATGAAGAAGAGTTTAACTTTTATGATGAAGAATTTGCTAAGGAAATTCTCCGATTCATCTTTGAAACGCAGGATAATGTGATTATCAATGAAAAAATTAAAGATATGATTGGACAATTACCCGTAAGAATTACAAAACAAAAATATTTCGAATTGTTAAAGGAAAGTATTCAGGCCTATTTAGGTTCGGAGAAATCAACACTAGAAACATACCTCTATATGATGAAAACCTCTGCCATGCTATACAAGGAAGAAGGAATGGATACCTTCTATAGCGGACTTTGGGAAAAGAAAGAGTTCTTATCCTCGCTAAACTACAAGAATCTTATAAAAGAAGAATATGATAAAGCTGAAAGTATTCTACGTTCAGCTACTTTAATGTTAGAAATAGAAACAACGGTATATTTTGATCTACAAGAAATCGTTAATGAAATCTATGGGTTATTACTATGTACCACCTATGCAGGAATGGTGCCTTCTGAATTTGAGCAGGCAAAAGAGGCTGCCTTAGCTATAATAGAGGAGATAAATCAGGATTTTGTTAATCATGTAAAAAAAGAACTATCCGTTGACTCCATGGAAACTTTTGTTCATATGGAGGGCGTTCAGGAGGAACTCTCTTATGATTTATCCCTGATGGAGGAGGCTTTATTTGAAATTAAACAAAATTATAAGCCACTTACAGAGAGTCTCATGGTTGGACAGCTTTTGCAAGTGCTTCTTCGAACCAAGGACTTAGTATCAAATAGCTTATTTGTGGATTTGGAAGCATTAGAAACACAAGAGGAAATTGTAGATGAAGAATTGATCCATAAGACGGTAACGAGCTTGGAAAGAGACCTAACGGAACTTTTTGCTAACCAGGATCGAATGATCAGCAGAGCAATCATTGCCAACACAATCAGTAAGATGCCGGTATTCTTTGCTGACCACAAAGAAGTGATGGAATATGTGCTCTATAGCCTGGAACGTTGCTCTGATCAATACGAAAAGGCAGCTTGTTATGAAATAATAAATGATATAATGTCTGAATAAGATTGTATTTTTGCTGGTAAATCGTGGAATACTATACTAGGACATATATTCTGTAAAGGTAAGGGTTTCTTATGATTTCGTGGACGACACGCCTCTATGTAGGTGAAAAAATGAAAAAGAAGAAGGAAAAAGTGATTGCAGCCATTAATAATAGGGAGGCAACCCTAGGAGTATATTGCATAGCCATTTCTTCACATCCGAATAATTTGTTTGATATTCTGGATGCAAATGAATTACTTTTTCCGCATTATAAACGATCAAAAATTCAGATAGTTGGTCTAGCCAAAGGGAAAGAAGAAGCTCTTTTGCTGGTTCAGGACATGCTGATGGAGGTTTATAATAATACCGGTGATTTTGATGTTAGGGCTTACTTTACATAAATATTGACCGGTATGCAAGAAACGGACAGAGGTAAAAAGATAATTGGATTTCTATAAGATATGACGGGTGGTTGATCAATAAGATGCTTAATTTGATTTTTCTAATATTGAAAATAATTGGGATAATACTACTTGTTATCCTTGGATTAATTTTGCTAATTATCCTAACTGTTTTATTAGTACCCATTCGCTATCGTGTAGTAGCCGAACATGGAGAGGATGTACTGCATGTTGATGCCAGAGCCAGTTGGTTGTTACATCTACTTTGTGCTAAAGTGACACATATAGGGGGAATTCTTCATATTAGAGTTCGCATTTTGTTTTTTACCATCTTTGATAATTTAAAACCAAAGAAACCGAAAGATAAGGTGGATAAACCCGGTAACATACGACAAAAGAGAAAAATTGAAAGAAGAAAAGAGAAAAGAGTTAGTGCTAGGAAAAACATAAATCATAAAGCAAGGAATTCTGCATTAAACAAGCAAAAAGATGGAATACAAAAAAAGAATACAATTGTAGAAACTAATACTAAGAAAGCAACGAAGAGGAAAAAAGACGCTCAAGGATCTGAAACTAAGGATTTTGTTAGTCAAGAAATTCGAAAAACAGAAGAAAAGCTAATCATAGATGAGAACCGAATCATAAATGAGAAACGTATCATAGATGAGAAACGTATCATAGATGAGAAACGTATCATTGAAGAGAAGCAAAAGATTGAAGATAAACCTATGAGTGGGCAAGAGATATGTAAAAATAACGATACAACGTACGGGGACACGGAAAGTGTTGAAGATGATTCGATAGAAGACAAAGGACAATCTTTCTTCGAAAAAATAGCTTCGAAGGTCAAAAGATTAAAGATAAGAATAGTAACCTTCTTTAAGGAATGGAAGGATAAAATAACCGGTTGGATTGAAGCCGGCACTAACTTAAGTCAAAAGATTAGTAAAATATCTGATTTTATTAAAGATGAGCTAAATAAACAGGGATTTCATATAACATTTTCCAGTTTGAAGAAGATATTAAAGCATATACTTCCAACCAAGCTAAAATCTAGAATAGTATTTGGCACCGGCGATCCATGTACAACTGGACAAGCACTTGGAGTAATCAGCGTTTTATATAGCTTTTATGGAGAAAAAGTACAAATTATACCCGATTTTGAAAATAAAGTTTTGGAAGGAAAGCATTATGTTCGGGGAAGAATAAGATTAGTTACAATACTCATAATAGTAATTAAGCTTATGTTAGATAAAAAATTTCAACAATTAAGAAAGAACTTTCAAATATTAAAGGAGGCGTTATAAATGGCAGAAAATAATTTTAATTCAACGGTTGAATCATTATTTCGTGGAATGGATAGCTTTATTACAACAAAGACAGTAGTTGGTGACGCAGTAAGAGTGGATGATAACACGATAATATTACCCTTAGTAGAAGTTACATTTGGTGTTGGTGCAGGTGCTTTTTTGCATGATAACAAAAATAATGCAGGTGGCGGTATGGGCGGTAAGATATCACCAAGCTCCGTACTAGTAATACAGAATGGTTCATCAAAACTTGTAAATATCAAGGAACAGGATAGTGTTACAAGAATCATTGATATGGTACCTGATCTGATTAATAAATTTTCAAAAGGCCCAAAAAAGAAGGATGACACCTCTGAAGTAGTAGAAGAAGCGTTAAAGCAACAGGCTGAAAACACCATACATGAGTAATGGATAGGAAAGAGAATAATTTGAATGCTGAAAATTCATAGCTTTTAGTAAAGCTATGTCAAAATATGTTACCTCAATGGGTTATTCGAGATGGAATAATAAAATTTTGCTTGCAATATTTTTCATCTTCTGATAAAATAAGTTTTGTTTGTAGGGTCAATTTGCTCTATATTATACCTAAGGAGGTGCTTTTGATGGCTAAATGTTCAATATGTGATAAAGGTGCTCACTTTGGAATCGCTGTGAGTCATTCTCATAGAAGATCTAACAAGATGTGGAAATCTAACGTGAAGTCTGTTAAGGTAAAGGTTAACGGTGCAGCAAGAAAGATGTATGTTTGTACTTCCTGTCTTAGATCCGGTAAAGTAGAACGCGCTTAAGGAAAACGATGGGTGTCAGGGGATCTTGACACCCACTTTTTTTCGTTTATCCGGAATTTAGTAGAGCATCTATTCATAAGGCTTGTGCTCAAGCAAAGACTAGATTAAAAATCGGTTAAGAACAGAATAAGTTATAACCAAGCAGTAAGCATAGAATAATAATACATATTGCCAAGATTCCATTTGTGATAAATAGCATTATTGTCATACCAATGGCGATCCAAAATAGGATAAAACCTATCATTCTCTTCATAATTGTCACTTCCAATGAATATGGGTAGTAATATATATTATGCAGAGTTTTGTTCGCATATCTCAAGAAAGAGAAATTTACTATAAATTTCTTATTGGACGATTATTACGTAAAAATAAAACTTATAATAACATAATGTTTCGCGAAAAAGTTTGTAAAAGTAAGATGTGTTTTCATAATGGCTTCAGAAAAAATTATTTTTTTATGGAACTATTATGAAAATACAGACTTTTTATAGTTATTTTCAAATGAGAGGCGCGAATATTCAAAAAGTGGTTATACTATGAAAGAAGATTTTGTTCGCTAATTATGAAATATATGTTATAATAAAACATAGACTTTAACAGGTAATAGATAGGAGGGTTAATATGAAAGGACATATGAACACTAAGATCGGTGAAATTTTAATTGATAATGATGTTTTGGCTAAGTATGCCGGGGCATCTGCAGTAGAATGTTTTGGCGTTGTGGGGATGGCATCCGTTAATATGAAGGATGGCATTGTAAAACTATTAAAAGGTGATAGTTTGAGCCATGGTGTCAATGTTACATTAGAAGAAAACAAAATTACAATCGACTTGCATATTATCGTTTCCTATGGTGTGAGTATTTCTGCGGTAGCTGACAATTTGATCAGCAACGTCAAATATAATGTTGAAGAGTTCTCAGGACTAGAGGTAAAGAAAATCAATATATTCGTAGAAGGTGTCAGAGTTATTGACTGATCCTGAGAAGAACAGCGTTTAAGGAGGAAAAACCAGTGGTTATTAAAACGATAGATGCGAATACTCTGAAGAAGATGTTTCTTGCAGGGGCCGCAAGTATAGAAGCAAAAAAAGAATATATTAATGAATTGAATGTATTTCCAGTTCCAGATGGTGATACGGGTACCAATATGACCCTTACCATAATGTCAGCTGTAAAAGAAGTTAACGCTCTTAATAATCCAACCATTGAGGAGCTATCAAAAGCAATATCAGGCGGTTCTCTTAGAGGAGCAAGAGGTAACTCTGGTGTAATTCTTTCACAGTTATTCCGTGGTTTTACCAAGGAAATCAAAGACTATAATGAAATTAATGTTACGGTAATGACCAATGCAATTCAAAAGGCTGTAGAAACAGCATATCGTGCGGTTATGAAACCGAAGGAAGGTACGATATTGACCGTAGCCAGAGGAGCAGCAGAGAAAGCAGCACAGCTGGTATCAGAAACGGATGATATGGTTTACTTTAGTAGAGAAGTAATAGCACATATGGAAGTTGTATTACAAAACACACCGGAGCTGTTACCAGTATTAAAGGAAGCAGGAGTAGTTGATTCCGGTGGGCAAGGATTATTAGAAATCGTTAAGGGTGCATATGATGCACTTTTAGGTAAGGAAGTAGTATTTGCTGAAGTTACCCCGAATGAAGAAACATCGAGTGAAGGACGTACAAGAGAACGTATCTCAACGGATGATATCAAATTTGGTTATTGCACCGAATTTATTATAATGGTTGAAAAAGAATATAATGAGCAAATAGAGCAGGCATTTAAGGCCTACTTAGAGTCAATAGGTGATTCGCTTGTTGTGGTTTCGGATGATGATATCGTGAAAGTTCACGTACATACCAATGACCCCGGTCTTGCAATTCAGAGGGCATTGACGTATGGATCATTAACCAGAATGAAGATTGACAACATGAGAGAAGAGCATAATGAACGTCTGATTAAGGATGCTGAGAAAATTGCAAATGAGCAGAAGAAAGATAAGGATCAGAAGCCTCAGAATAAACCAAGAAAGAAAGATGGTTTTATTGCAGTATCCATGGGCGATGGATTGGATGAGATATTTACAGGACTTGGAGTAGACTACATTATTAAAGGTGGTCAAACCATGAATCCTAGTACTGAAGATATGTTAAATGCAATCAATGAAGTGAATGCAGATAATATCTTTATTCTACCAAACAACAGTAATATTATTTTGACTGCGGAGCAAGCAAAACTATTAACAGAAGATAAGAATATCTATGTAATTCCTTCTAAAACAGTTCCTCAGGGTATTACTGCGGTAATTAATTTTGTTTATGATAAATCCCCGGAAGATAATGTAGCCCGCATGACACAAGAAATGCAGCGTGTAAAATCCGGTCAGGTAACCTATGCTGTCAGAGATACCAGCTTGGACGGCAAAGATATTAAGCAGGGGAATATCATGGGAATCGGTGATAAGACGATTTTAGCCGTTGGAACAGAAGTTAGAGCAACAACCTTAGAGCTTATAATGTCATTAACGGATGAAGAATCAGAATTGATCAGTTTATATTATGGTGAAGAGGTTCAGGAAGAGGAAGCAAATAGCTTGGCAGAAGAGGTTATGGAACTGTATCCGAATCTTGATGTTGAAGTTCACTACGGCGGACAACCGATTTACTACTATGTTTTGTCAGTAGAATAACACAAATAAATAACACAAATATATAACACAGAAGATGAAGTACAATCATTATCTAAAAATAAGTGGTTCGATGAAAAATGCGAACCACTATTTTCATTCCAAAGATTTGGAGCGAAATTAATTTGACAAATGCATACAAGAAGGTATCCTTATAAGGAGGATGGATAGTATGGATAAAAACAAAGTGCCAAAACCGGGGGAACGATATCGTCATTTCAAGGACAAGCCCTATCAGATTATTACAGTAGCAATCCATAGTGAAACAGGTGAGCCTATGGTTGTATATCAGGCTCTGTATGGTGATTTTAGTACCTATGTAAGGCCACTTGATATGTTTTTAAGTGAAGTTGATCATGTGAAATATCCAAATGTTAAGCAAAAATATCGGTTTGAGCGTGTTATATCGCAGGAGAACATAGCAACAGATGTGTTGGAAGCTGCAAATGGTACGATAGAGAACCAAGCCCTGAAAACGGATATACAAAGAGTGGAAAGTCAAGATCTTAGAATAGTTTCTAAAACCATAGAGGAAACAGAGGATGTTCAAGCTTTGGAAATAAGTACGCCGGATTTGGAAAGTATGGAAGCTTATGGTGAAGTAAGTTCACTTCTTTTGGAATTTTTAGATGCAGAGTCTTATAGCGAAAAATTAGATATCCTGATATCAAATAAGAAGCATCTTAGTGACCGCCTAATTAATGATATGGCAGTATCACTTGACTGTATGGTGAATGAAGGCCCTCTTGATCAAAGAATACAAGAATTAATTGGTTGTCTGCAGGCTATGATTCGTTTTGAAGATAGAAGACTAAGATAGTCTAAGAGGTTAAAGGTTTAGCTGTTTATAAATAGAATAGAGCACTTATATAAAATAAGCACTAAGAGTAAAGACGTAGTTACCCCCTTGTTTGGATATTATTGACCAACCAAAGGGGTATTATGGTTCTCATAGTGCTTTTATTCATGACAAGTGAAGCAGCTTGCTGGTTCATCTTGTTTATGCTTCATAAAACGCTGTGAAGCTTATATTTTTAAGTTCATAATAAGTGAATGGGTTTAGCGATTCATAGTGTTACCAAGTAAAGGAGTAACTTCCTTTATGTTTATCACCATCTACTTTTATGGTATAGTTTCCGGCGTCTTTCAGAGTAACGGTAAAAGAGGAGGTAGGAATATCTTTACCCTCGTAAATGTACTCCTCAGTATCCTCGTTATAAATATACGCATCCAAAGTTCCATTTTCTGTCTTAATATCTACAGATACAACAACTTCTTCGCCCTCATTAACCTTTAGAGTTCTTTCCTTCGAGCCTTTAAAGAGATAATGATTCATGGTCATCTTGCTAGAGGTATTGTTTTCGTAAGAACCCAAGGAATATCCCTTTGAACATCCGTTTAAGCCTGTCAGTAAGACGATCATAAGCATAGACAATAGTAATTTTTTCATTCCGCCTTATTCTCCTTTATTCTAAGTTTAACTTCTTTTTGAAGATGACATTGGTCAGCAAGTAATATACAATATTTAATACTATCATGAGGAGTATACTAAAGGGTAAGATTTGTGTAATTATCATCTTGGGTTCCGTAGTAGTTGGTAAAATATAGCTTGCTATTACTAAGAGAAAGATGGATAGAACTTGAATTACAACACTTAAGCCAATATAAGAAGCAAAGGAACCTAGTATTTTATGACCATGGAACAGTTGCCCAAGGGCAATAGATACATAGACCATCAGTATATGGTTAAAGATGCTTAGAATCAGCATGATAATTAATTCTAAATTTAATACGGTTATTAATGTGCCGTAATCTCTTCGAAGAGAATCCAAGATGATCGGATAATATTCACGCACAGCCAAAGAAACATTCGAACCATAGAAAATAACATAGATAGATAATATAACTGCTGCAAAGCCTGCGACAGTCCAGAGGACGGAAGCTATTAGTTTGGAGTTGATTAAGTCATGTGACTTTACGGGAAGGGTAAACATTAGGTAACCTTCATCCGTCATTAAATTTTTATAAAAACGGTAAATAATAATTACAAATGTCACTACAATGATTGCAAAAATGGATAATACGTAGAAGAAGGTAATAAAACCGGGAATAATTCTTAAGGCCCCTTTAAAAATATCAATACTAATTACGATACGATTTAATATGGTTAATGAAGCCAGTATGAGAAAAATAGGGGACAACAATCTGGCTGTTGCTTTCATTTCATGTTTTAATAATTTACCTAACATTTGAATACCTCCCTAAACAATGTATCGATTGATTTGCCTTCCTTTGAACGAATGTCATCAACCGAAGCATGAAGTGTCACAAAGCCATCTTTGATAAATACAACTTCGTCCAGTATCTGTTCAATATCGGATATTAAATGAGTTGATATTAATACCGTTGCATTCTCATTGTAATTTGAAATAATGGTATTAAGAATGTAGTCTCTGGCAGCAGGATCAACTCCACCAATGGGTTCGTCTAGACAATAGAGATCTGCTTTCCGACTCATGACAAGGATTAATTGAACCTTTTCCTTTGTTCCTTTTGATAAGGTCTTCAAGCGTTTTTTCGGGTCTAAATGAAGACGATCTAGCATGTCATAACATCTTTTTTGATCAAAATCATCATAGAAGTCAGAGAAGAATTCTATCGTTTCAGAGATTCTCATCCAATCGGGAAGGTATGTTTTCTCAGGAAGATAAGAAACTATCTTTTTCGTTTCTGATCCGGGTTTTTTGCCATCAATCAATAATTCTCCTAATTCAGGAACTAATAATCCATTGATGATTTTAATTAAGGTTGTTTTGCCACTACCGTTTGGTCCAAGTAGACCGACGATACGGCCACGCTCTAAATTTAAAGTAACATTATTAAGAGCGGTAAGGTTTGAAAACCTCTTAGTAAGTGATTTGCACTCTAAAATAGTATTCATATTACGTTACTCCCATCTGCGTTAAACGCTAATTGATATCTTGTTTATTGTTTTTCACTAGGTCGGTTACGATATCCAGGGTTTCTTCCGGATCAAAACCTAGTAACTTCATTCGATCAATAAAGTCTTGAACTAATTGCTTTGCGGATTGACTTTTTAATTTTCTGATCATTGCTTCGTCTGAAGTAATATATTTACCGCTTGTTCTATTCGTATAGATAAGCCCGGTTCGCTCTAGATCAGCTAGTGCCTTCTGCATTGTATTCGGATTGACAGTAGCTTCTGCTGCTAGATCTCGGACCGAGGGTAATCGATCACCTGGCTGAAAGATACCAGAGATGATTCCTGCCTGTATCTGCTCAATTAATTGAATATACACAGGTCGTTCTGAGTCTATTTCCCATTGCATTAAGTGAACTCCTTTCTGTATTATTGTATTAAGTGGTTAATACAATAATACAACCAAAGGAAACAAATGTCAATCCTATTTTGTCATTTACAATAAATTTATTTTGAAATAGAATGTTAATGTATAGATTGTTATGGGAATGCTTAGGAAAGAGAGGTGCCCTATGGAAGCCATTGATAATATAAAAGTAATAAAAGGGATAGGAGAAAAAACAGAAAAATTGTTTCATAAATTAGGAATTGAAACAGTACAGGATTTACTGGAGCATTACCCACGAGGTTATGATGAATTCGAGCGCCCCATCCCCATTGCAGTAATTAACGAGGGTGCTACGGTGTCGTTAGAAGCATCTTTGGTATCCAGTCCAAAAGTGAAAAGAATCCGGAATCTTCAAATTATTAATGTAGCAGTAAAGGATTCTTCGGGAACGATACACCTAACTTGGTTTAATATGCCGTTTCTTCAAAAAACCTTACGAGCCGGTTATTACTATATATTTCGAGGTAAGGTAATACGTAAAAATGGAGTATTGGTTATTGAACAGCCTGCTATTTTTAAAAAAGAAGATTATTATAAATTATTAAAAGTATTACAGCCCATTTATCCTTTGACGGAGGGCTTGACGAATGCTGCGATTTCAAAAGCCATAAAACAGATTCTCTTAGAATTGTCCTTTGCAAAGGACTATATACCGAAACAAGTTGCAAAGCAATATTCCTTAATGGATCGGACGAAGGCCATCAAAGAGATCCATTTTCCGAAGGAACGTGAAAGTATGATGAAGGCCAGGCAACGATTGGTTTTTGATGAGTTCTTTCTATACACCCTAGCTTTACGAAGATTAAAAGATAAGAAAGCGGTAATACGTTCACAAAATGTCATGAAGGAAGTAGTAGAATGTAACCTACTCGTTGAGGCATTGCCTTATCCACTTACCAAGGCTCAGCTTCGTGTATGGGAAGAAATAAAGAAAGACTTATGTGGGGAATATGTAATGAATCGCCTGATACAGGGTGATGTAGGTTCTGGTAAGACAATTCTTGCAACGCTAGCGCTACTCATGGCTGTTTTAAATGGCTACCAGGCATGTTTTATGGTTCCGACGGAGGTACTGGCAAAACAGCACTTTAAATCCCTGACGGAATTACTGAGCCAGTATGGAGTATCCATAGGCCTTTTGGTGGGATCTATGACAACGAAGGAAAAGAGAGAAGCCTATTTAAAAATCAAAGAACAGAATATAGATATTATTATAGGAACCCATGCTCTAATACAGGAAAAGGTCGAATACCAGAATCTAGGTTTGGTCATTACCGATGAGCAGCACCGCTTCGGTGTAAAACAAAGAGAAGCGCTGATGAATAAAGGTGGAAATCCACATGTATTGGTTATGAGTGCGACGCCAATACCAAGAACTCTTGCCATTATATTATATGGAGACCTAGATATTTCAATTGTGGACGAGCTTCCTGCTCAGAGATTGCCTATCAAAAACTGTGTCGTAGATACAAATTACCGTTCTAAGGCATATCATTTTATTCGTAAGCAGATAGAAGAAGGAAGACAAG
Organism: Bacillota bacterium; assembly: GCA_023389295.1. Classification (GTDB taxonomy): domain Bacteria; phylum Bacillota; class Clostridia; order Lachnospirales; family Lachnospiraceae; genus Mobilitalea. The sequence continues at coordinate 6,688 of JAEWEO010000035.1, read as the reverse complement.
CTTATGTTATTTGCCCCATGGTGGAGGAAAGTGAAGAGATAGAAGCAGAAAATGTCATTGAATATACCGAGCGATTAAGAGAAGAGCTTGGTATGGGAGTGACGGTTGAATATCTCCATGGTAAGATGAAACCCAAGGAAAAGAATGAAGTAATGGAATTATTTTCAGAGGGTAAAATTCAGGTTTTAGTATCGACTACTGTAGTTGAAGTTGGGGTCAATGTACCTAATGCAACAGTCATGATGGTTGAAAATGCAGAACGTTTTGGATTAGCCCAGTTACATCAGCTTAGGGGCCGTGTAGGTAGAGGTAAGCATCAGTCCTATTGCATCTTCGTCTGTGGTAGCAGTAGCAAAGATGCCTGGGCACGTTTAGAAATTTTAAATAAATCCAACGATGGCTTTTTTATAGCTGGGGAGGATCTGAAATTACGTGGACCCGGAGATATCTTTGGAATACGTCAGAGTGGCGATATGGATTTTAAATTAGGTGATATCTTTACGGATGCCAGTATTTTAAAGTCAGCAGCGGATGCTGTAAAGAGTCTGAAGGATGAAGAAGTTGACAAAATTTTTGAACTAAATCCTCACCTGGAAGATAAAATATTACATAAGACAACCGGAACACTATAAAAAGATAGAAAAACACGATAGAACTTCTTTACTTGCGAAGGCGAAGGTATGAGAGATAAGAGATTTAAGTCAAAAGAGATTAAACTCAAAAGAGATTAAACTCAAAAGAAATTAAAAACAAAAGAGATTGAGGTCAAAAGAGATTAAAGTCAAAAAAGACTGAGGTCAAAAGAGATGGATAAAAATAAATTGTAAAAGATTAAATTAGGATGATAAAATTTTAAGAAATTATGAAGATTTATTAAAAACATGGAAAATTGTTACTACATCATGTATAATGAAACAAGCGATTTCAAACAAATAGTTACAAAGAAGGTAAAGGATGGAGAAGAACATTTATCATACGAATCAGAACAGAACAGCCGAGTCTAAGCTATCCGTGGTTATTCCTGTTTACCAGGAAGAGAGTCACATCAAAAGTTCAATTGGAGTGATTAAAGAGGTCTTAATTTCAAATTCCATTCCTTATGAATTTGTTTTAATTGACGACGGCTCAAAGGATAATAGTTGGAAAGAAATGAAAAGCTTATCCGAGGAGGACAAGCAAATAGTCTCCCTTCGCTTAAGTCGTAATTTTGGTAAGGAATCCGCTCTTTGTGCCGGATTAGAATATGCTACCGGTGAAATGATACTGGTAATGGATTCCGATTTACAGCATCCTCCGTCACTTATTCCTGAGATGGTGAAAGCTTGGCGTGAGGAGGGGTATGATGTTGTAGAAGGTATTAAGAGCTCAAGAGGTAAGGAGAATGCCATCTACAAGCTATGCGCAAAAATATTTTATTTTATCATATATAAAACAGCTGATATCAATCTGGGTAAAGCCTCTGATTATAAGTTGATGGACAAAAGAGTCGTGGAGGCATGGAAGGAAATGCCGGAACGAGCAATCTTTTTTCGTGGTATGTCTGCTTGGCTTGGCTTTGACCGAAAGCAGATTTGTTTTGATGTGGCAGAACGCGTCAATGGGGAAACAAAGTGGTCTGTTATTCGTTTGGTCCGTTTGGCAGTGAACGCTATTACTTCTTATACATCAGTTCCGCTTCATTGTATTACAGTATTGGGAATCATCATGTTTATTGGTGCAATTGTTTTGGGTATCCAAACATTATATATGAAATTCTCCGGTAAAGCGACCAGCGGATTTACTACTGTGATTCTCTTGCAGTTAATCATAGGAAGTTCGATCATGATAAGTCTTGGTATGATAGGTATTTATTTGACAAAAATATATAAAGAAGTGAAAGGAAGACCTCGATATTTGATCTCAAAATGCATTAACTGTGATGAAAGCCTCCAAAAGAAGGAGGAGGTATTGTGATAGGTTGGATATATTTAATTCTTTGCTTTACTGTAGGCTGGTGTATCTGTAGTTCTATTTTTCCCGGTCTTAGGAAGCTGGTTAATGAGGATTACTTAAAAAGAACGATACAAGTTAGTCCTTATTTTATTTTATTACCGGCTTGGTTTGTTACCGGAACATTATCCATGTCTTGGACTACTTATCTCATCGCTTACATTTTTCGAAGTAAGTCAGAGCCACTTTTTTATGCAAACCTTATTGTGATGCCAATAGCGCTAGGAATCACCATATTTAACTTATTAATAAAATGGCGTAATAAAAATTCAGGAGATGAAATTTATTCCAAAGATTTAAGAATGGTTCGCAGGGAAGCATTCCTTGTTTTTTCTATTATATTATTAGCTTCCATCCTTATGTGGACAACCTTTTTTATACATGGGGATAGGTTGTATGTTGGGGTATCCGTCTTCAGCGACTTTTCACCGCATATCGGTATGATCAGGTCGTTTTCCTATGGAAATAATTTCCCTACTACGTATTCGCATTATGCAGGAGAAGATATTAAATATCATTTTATGTTTCAATTCCTGGTTGGAAACCTTGAATTCCTTGGCATGCGGCTTGATTATGCGTTTAATGTGCCAAGTATCCTCTCTTTTATAACAGCATTTTTCCTCCTTTATCTTTTGGCAATCAAGATTACGGGAAAAATCGGTGCCGGTATCTTAGCATGTTTGTTTTTTGCTTTTCGAAGCTCAAAAACCTTATTTACTTATTTGTCAGAATTACCGGAGCATACGAATATCTTAAAGGTATTAGCAGAAAACCAGAAGTTTATATCCGATACACCGAATGAAGATTGGGGCTTATGGAATCTGAATGTATACTGCAATCAGCGTCATCTGGCCTTTGGACTTACGGTCATGTTCTTTGTTATAATACTGATGCTACCAAATCTTTATGAAATGTTTGAAAATCTAAAGCAATATAAAATTAGACAAAAAAAACATCTCAATAACAAAGATTTGGATTTTACTACAAACTTTACAGAAAAATTAAGCTTTATCTTTTTTACAAAAGAGTCTTGGTTCGTTAAAGATTATAAATTGGCAATTGCGCTAGGAATACTACTTGGTAGTCTAGCCTTCTTCCACGGAGCAGCTGTCATTGGGTGCCTATCCATTCTATTTATTATAGCAATAACTGCAAATAGACGTTTGGAATTCTTAATCATTGCGATAATTACTTATGTATTATCTACGCTTCAAAGCTTATTGTTTGTTAAGGGGTCTGTAGTCTCGACACAGTTTCTCTTCGGATTTATCGCTGAGAATAAGACACTATTTGGAGTTGCATCTTATTTAGAACGGCTTCTAGGTATACTTCCCATTGTTTTATTAGTAGCTTTTTGTATTGAGAAAGCTGTAAGTAGATACATTCTTATAGCATTTACCGCACCACTTGTATTCGCATTTACAATTTCTCTGACGGTGGATGTAACGGTCAATCATAAGTACATTATGATGAGCTGTATTCTTCTTGGTATCTTTGCTGCTGACTTATGTATGTTACTTTTAAAACAGAAAGACTTAAGCCATAGACTAGTGGCAATGCTATTAATTGTGATGCTAACAGCTACCGGTATCTATGACTTTAGAACCGTACTAGCTAAAAATACTCCTGATTCGGCCATAGTATTAGATTTAGAAGATCCATTAACTAATTGGATAAAGGAAAACAGTAATTCTCAGGATATCTTTTTGACCTCCAACTATAGTCTAAATCAAGTTGTACTTGGAGGAGCAATGCTGTATGAAGGATGGACTTATTATGCCTGGTCAGCCGGATATGATACGGACAAACGTTTTGAACAGGTGAAGCTTATGTATGAAGCACAATCACCACAGGAGTTAGATACTCTCGTGGAACAAAATAATATCCGATATATTATTGTAGATTATGACAACCGATATAGTAAGGATTATGATCTGAACGAAGCAAATATTGAAGCAACCTACGAATGTGTTTATTCACAGGGGGATGGAGATTTAAAAACCTCCGTCTTTGATACGGAGAAACCAATCGATGTAACTCCTTGAAAATTCGAAACATTTTAGGGAACAATTAGAAAATAATTATTTTAATTTTCAAATAGCAGAAAGACAGAAGTAAGTGTGAAAATCAAGAATTTTCAAACTAACGATGAGAAAGGAATGGGTAATATTATGAATTTTAAATATGTTATTGTAGGAGCCGGATTAGCAGGCTTAACTATGGCTGAGAGAATAGCTGAGGAATTAAATGAAAAGGTATTAGTGATTGAAAAGAGAGGGCATATCGGAGGTAATGTATACGATTATTATAATGAGGATGGTATTTTAATTCATAAGTATGGACCTCATATCTTCCATACCAACAACCACAAGGTTTATCAGTATTTATCCGGATTTACAAAGTGGAACGATTTCTGGCACAGAGTACTGACTTATGTGGATGGAAACCTGATACCCATGCCAATTACCGTAGAGACCATTAACAAGCTGTATAATTTGGATTTGGATTGCTCTCAGGTAGAAGAATTTTTAAAGAAACAAGCGGTTGATATTAAGGAGATTAAGACAAGCAAAGATGTGGCTCTAAGTAAGGTTGGACAGGATATCTATGAGAAGATATTTGAGACCTACACACGTAAGCAATGGGGAATTGATCCAAGTGAGCTTGACACATCAGTTATCTCTAGAATTCCGATCCGCTTAAATCGTGACACCAGATATTTTAATGATAAATATCAGGGGATGCCGACTCATGGTTACACAAAAATGTGTGAGAAAATGATCGAGAATAAGAATATTAAAATCATGTTGAATACAGATTATAAAGAGGTTATTGATGATATCACATATGATACCTTAATCTATACTGGTGCGACGGATGAATTTTATAATTATAAACATGGAAAGCTTGCTTATCGTAGCATCAATTTCGTATTTGAAACCCATGATACCGAGGAGTTTCAGGAAGCACCGGTAGTAAATTATCCGAATGACTATGATTATACCCGTATTACAGAGTACAAGAAGCTTACGGGCCAAAAGCACACTAAGACGACCATCGGTAAAGAGTTTCCTTGTTCGGAAGGAGAACCCTACTATCCCTTCCCCACAAAGGAGCATAAGGAACAGTTTGCACTTTATGCTGAAGAAATGAAGAAAGAAGAAAAGGTAATCTTCATCGGACGTCTCGCTGAATATCGTTATTATAATATGGATGGTGTTGTAGGAAGAGCACTTGAAGCTTTTGAGCAACTGAAAGCAAATAAGCCGATAAGATACTAGTCAAGTAGATTAGAGTTTTAATAAGGCATAGATCTAGAAGGTGGAGGATTTACCTTAGCAGCGCATTTGGAGAATGGAGGAGAATAGGTGGATAAATTATATATTGTTATTCCGGCCTATAATGAGGAAGAGAATATTAGTAATGTAATCAATGATTGGTATCCGATTGTTGAGAAGATAGGAAATGGAAGCCGTTTGGTTATTCTAGACGATGGAGGTAAGGATAATACTTATCAGATCATGAAGGAACTATCAAAAAATCTGGATGCCTTTGAACCTATAACGAAACCGAATGGCGGACATGGAGCAACGGTACTTTATGGATACCAATATGCTCTCCAATCAGGTGCCGATTATGTGTTTCAAACCGATTCAGATGGGCAAACTATTCCGGAGGAATTTTGGGCCTTCTGGGAGGAACGTGAAAAATATGATATGATCATTGGCCACAGACGTGGAAGGCAAGATGGTATATCCCGTGTTTTTGTAACAAAGACGCTGAAATTGGTTCTTCAAATCTGCTTTAAAGTAAGCATAACCGATGCGAATACACCATTTCGTTTAATGAAGGCGAGTACCTTAAAGGAACAATTGCCTCTCATTCCAAAGGATCATAATCTGTCCAATGTATTATTATCTGTTGTCTATGCTAAGAAAAAGTTAGCAGTCAAATATCTGCCTGTAACTTTTCGACCAAGACAGGGTGGAGTTAACTCTATCAATCTAAAGAAGATAGTTAAGATAGGCAAGAAAGCAATTACTGATTTTCGTCAATTCAATGACAAATTATAATTAGACTATAATTTATACCTTGTAACACATCTGGAGGTAATAATGAAAAAAGTAATTTATGCATTAGCTGCGATTATTTTATTTTTCTTGGGAAAAGTATTATTACAGGGAGATTATGCTTCTTTTCTTCAGTGGTGGATCACATTATTTTATATCGGTATCATTTTTACACCGCTGACAGGGCTGATATTTAAAAATTTTCATGACAGAGGGTACCTATTTTCCAAAACAATTGGTATAGCGATTGCCGGTTATCTCATGTGGTTTCTTTCTTCCTTGAAAATTTTAAAATTTAACGCAACTTCCTGTATCATAAGTGTCATCATTTGTTTTTTATTGAACGGAATTATATTAATTCTAAGTAAGAAACAAAAGGAAGGTAATAACTCGGCCAAATCCCTGGTACAATCCCTAATGGGCAACAAAGTTCTGGATAAGATAATATTTGAAGAAATATTATTCTTTGCTTTGTTTCTACTTTTTACCTATATCCGTGGCTTTAAGCCTGAGGCATACGGTACTGAGAAGTTCATGGATTATGGATTTATGACCAGTATGATGCGTAGTGAATTCATGCCTCCCGAGGATTTTTGGTTTAGTGGAACTAAATTAAATTATTATTATGT
>JAEWEO010000004.1 GCA_023389295.1 Bacillota bacterium | reverse complement strand
TTATAGTTATGTTGTTCCGACTGCCACTATGATTATTCATCCGGTTCGAATGAATGGTACCGTAATTGGAGTAACCCAAACCTTTGAATATTTTGAAAAAATACAAGATCGTATTATTAATTTTGTAGTGGATCATTCCAGAATCTCTTATGAGGAATTCAGAAGCTTAATGTTAGATACCAGCAGATTGGCTAAAGATCTTGGAACTATTTTGGTAGGAGAAGAAATGGTAACGAAAGGAATTATTGACGAGGTAGGTGGAATTAAGGAAGCCTTAGCCAAAATAAATGAAATGATTGATGCCAAAGAAGGAGAGAGAAGATAGAATGTTATATACCGTTAGACCCTTAGAACAAATTTATGCAGTACCAAGTGCTTTTGAACTTCATAAACAAGCATCTTCTTCGGCGCAGGCGAAAGCAGGGGAAAGTACTGAATACCGTGAAGTATTACTTCGAAATGGTAGAATTGTCACCCGTAGAGATGGTGACAATTACGTAATAGAACGGGTTAATTCAACCGATATGCAGGACTATTTGAATGCAGAGTATTCACCCGGAAAAAACATGATGTATTAAAAATAAAAGCTGGATATAAACTTTAAAAGTATAAAAACTAAGACATGATAAAAGCAAATTAAAACAAGATAACCAAATATTATTACAAAGAACAGTCTGTAGCTTGGGTTACAAACTGTTCTTTGCTTATGTTAATAAGCAACAGATGGAAACAAATGATCTAAAGTAGTGGTAGGCTAAGTTTGACTTGCATATCAATTTTATAAAAGGTATAATAACTTTTGGAAACGATTATCTTACTTGGTAATGTTTCCAGGGGAAGAACAGCGGAGGCTTAGTTCATGGATTTGTTGAAAGCAATTATCATGGGAGTCGTACAAGGGATAGCAGAGTTCTTGCCAATCAGTAGTGATGGACATTTGGCAATAATGAAACATATTTTACATATTAAGACGGATACGGGATTACTATTTGATATTTTATTACATTTCGGAACTTTAATTGCAATCTTTATTGTATTTTGGAAAGATATCTGGGAGCTTATTCGAGAGGGCTTCCAAATTATCGGTGATGTTATAAAAAATATTGGACTTCTATTGATCAATACTACTTCAAAAAATAAATTGGATTATAAAAGGGTCATATCAACTCCATATCGTAAATTTGTAATGTTAATCCTCGTTTCCACCATACCTACCGGTTTTATTGGGGTGGTACTTGAGAATGTGGTGGAACGTACGGGTAAGACCTTGTTAGTGCCTGGACTTTGCTTAATCTTAACAGGAGTGCTCCTTATGATCTCGGATCTTGTAAAGCCGGGTGTAAAAACTGAGGAAGGTACCACCTTTTTGGATGCAGGTCTCATTGGTATTGCGCAGGGGTTAGCTACGCTTCCCGGATTATCTAGATCCGGAGCAACTATTACGACAGCTCTTATACTTGGACTTGATCGGGAATTTGCAGTCAAATATTCTTTTCTTATGTCAATACCTGCAGTACTTGGGGCAGTTGTATTTGAATTAAAGGATTTCTCAATGAATATGGTATCCCAAAGGGATTTATTTAATTATTTAGTGGGAACAATTGTAGCTGCCGCAGTTGGATACTTTAGTATTAAGACGATGCTCTTAATCGTAAGAGGGAAGAAGTTCAAGTATTTTGCTTATTATTGTATTGGAATTGGCATGATAGCTTTCATTAGCTATTTTGCATTATAAAATTATAATGAATATGAAACGGAGTAGGAGGAACGTATAACAAATGGCTCCAAAACAAACAGCGAAGAAGACATCAAATACACGAAAGAAAAGAACGAATAGCCAAAATCAAAAAAGAGTGAAGGAAAGCGGTGCTATACAGGATGAAATTATACTGGTTATAGCACTTGCTATTTCTATACTGCTTTTTCTAAGTAACTTTAATCTTATCGGAATTGTTGGTCAGTATTTTAGCAATTTTGCTTTCGGATTAGTTGGGCTATTATCTTATGTATTGCCTCTGATTATCTTTTTTATAACGGCATTTCATATTTCAAATTATGGGAATCGAAGAGCCGGAAGAAAGATTATAAGTGCGCTCATATTTTTTATTGCATTAGCAGCCTTTATTCAACTATTAACCTATGGGTTTGAACAGGATAAGAAAATTTTTGAATATTACACTCAGTCCCAAAATAATCATAATGGTGGAGGTATCATAGGTGGTTTATTCGTATTGCTATTTTGCAGCTTATTTGCTGATGTAGGTACCTATATCATTCTCATTGCGGTAATGCTCATTACGATCACTATAATAACGGGCAAAGCAATTATTACTTATCTTGCAAAGAAGGGGAGAGCATCACTAGAAGATCGAAAAGAGTATCAAAGGTTGCGTAAAGAGCAAGCAGAAGTATTCGAGGATGCGCCAAGACCAAAGGATAATACAAGAAGACCACCCAAAACCTATATACTGGATTCGGATATGAACTTGGAAGGTGACAAATTAAAATCATCAAAGGAAAAATCCTCTTTTCTTGATGATATCAAGGAAATGGGTAATAATTTAAAAGGGAAAAAAGAAAAGAAAGAAGTTGCCAAAGAAGCAGAATTACCTGTTTTGAATTTTGATCATCTGTTTGTTAATAATGCAGAAACCTCAGAAGAACAACAGAAGCTATCTGCAATGGAAACTAAGAGTGGTGTTCCTACTTATGAGGAAGAACTTCAGAAAAAATTCGGACAAGCCATACAACAGGAGCAGGAAATACAAACGGAACAAGTTGAAGCTGCAATTATGCTTGAACCCGTAAAAATTGAACATCCACAGGAGACGGATACTCCTGTAGAACCTAAAAAGCAAAACCAAGAAAAATCTTCTACAGATGTAGACAACCTAAATATATCTCAGGTTGCAGAAGCAAAGGAATATGTATTTCCACCGGTTCACCTTTTGAATGCCCCCAAAGGAAAAGGTAATAAGGGTGGGATGACCGATAAAGATTTGAAGGATACAGCAATGAAGCTCCAGAGTACACTTGAGAGCTTTGGTGTACATGTAACCATCACCAATGCCAGCGTAGGTCCCGCAGTGACAAGATATGAATTACAGCCTGAGCAAGGTGTTAAGGTTAGCAGAATTACCAGCTTGGCAGACGATATTAAATTAAATCTAGCTGCCAACGATGTTAGAATTGAAGCGCCTATTCCCGGTAAAGCGGCTGTCGGCATTGAGGTTCCAAATAAAGAAAACTCCATGGTTACTTTCCGAGAATTGATTGAGAGTAAGGAATTTTCGCAACATTCTTCCGGTGTAGCATTTGCTGTCGGTAAGGATATAGGTGGACAAACAGTAATTACAGATATTGCAAAGATGCCTCACTTACTAATTGCAGGTGCAACCGGTTCCGGTAAATCAGTATGTATCAATACCTTAATTATGAGTATCTTATATAAATCCAAACCTTCTGATGTACGATTGATTATGGTGGATCCCAAGGTGGTGGAATTAAATATTTATAACGGAATTCCTCATTTACTAATCCCCGTAGTAACAGATCCTAAAAAAGCCTCTGCAGCGCTTAACTGGGCAGTTATGGAGATGACAGAACGTTATAAGAAGTTTGCTGATGTGGGTGCGAGAGATCTAAAGGGATATAATGAAAAAGTAAGTCAGGTCGCTCATCTTAATGATCAGAATTGTCAGAAACTACCTCAGATTGTTATTATCATCGACGAGTTGGCAGACCTTATGATGGTAGCTCCGGGAGAAGTTGAAGATGCAATTTGTCGTCTGGCACAGCTTGCAAGAGCTGCCGGTATTCATTTAATTATAGCTACACAAAGACCTTCCGTAAATGTTATAACCGGTTTGATTAAAGCAAATATTCCTTCCAGAATTGCATTTGCAGTATCCTCAGCCATCGATTCCCGTACAATCATTGATGGTTCCGGTGCAGAGAAGCTCCTTGGTAAGGGTGATATGTTATTCTTCCCTTCCGGTTATCCGAAACCGGTACGTATTCAAGGTGCGTTTGTTAGCGATAAGGAAGTTGGTTCCGTTGTAGAATTTCTTAAGAAAAACAACAACGAGGCTAATTATAGTGATGATATACATGATAAAATTAATAATGCAAAGTTAGGTGAAGGCTCATCTTTAGGTAGTGCTGATGAGAGGGATGAATACTTTGCGGAGGCTGGTAAGTTTATCATTGATAAAGATAAGGCTTCCATCGGCATGCTTCAGCGTGTATATAAGATTGGTTTTAATCGTGCAGCTAGAATTATGGATCAGCTTTCAGATGCCGGAGTAGTTGGCCCGGAAGAGGGCACGAAGCCCAGAAAGGTATTGATGTCACTTGAGGAGTTTGAACAATACCTGGAGGAATATTAAGAGGGGTAAAGTAATTAGTAAATGTTGGCAATATAGTTTCTGAACAGAGATCATTAATATAGAAGGAGAAAGACAGGATTAGTTATGACAGGAATTTTGGTAGTAAATGAGTTTTTAAACACATCAAAGTTTCAAGAAATTCACAAATGGCTTCTAAATGCCGCTGTAAAATTTCATATTGATATGAAACTAATGACCAATGCTAAGCTACTGATTGATATTATGAATCAGCAGAAGGAAGAGCGAATGGCTGATTTTATTTTGTTCTGGGATAAGGATGTAAAATTAGCTTTATATCTGGAGCAGTTAGGCTATCCTGTATTTAATTCCTCCCAGGCAATTCGTACCTGTGATGATAAGGCGCTTACGCATCTGGCTTTAATGAAAGCGAAAATTCCAATGCCAAGAACGATCCTTTCTCCTATGACCTTTGATAATATTGGTTATACAAATTATAACTTTTTAGAGGAAGTAGCGGGGCGACTGGGCTTCCCTATGGTTGTAAAAGAATGTTTTGGATCTTTTGGACAGCAGGTTTATTTAATACAGAATTTTAAAGATTTACAAAGCAGAGTAATAGAATGTGGTAATAAGCCCATCTTATTCCAGGAGTTTAAACAAACCAGCTTCGGAAGAGATATCCGGTTGCAGGTGGTTGGAGAACAGGTAATAGCAGGAATGTATAGGTATAATGATGATGGTGACTTTCGTGCGAATATATCCGCAGGTGGTAAGATGAAGGAATACGTTCCGACAAAGGAGCAATGTGATCTTGCAATCCGTTGTTGCAAAGAGATTGGATTATCCTTTGCAGGAGTAGATTTATTATTTGGGGATAAGGAAGAACCAATCATCTGTGAAATTAACTCCAATGCTCATTTTAAAAGTATATATGACTGTACCGGAGTGAACGCCGCAGAAGCAATAATGAAACATATTACAAATATACTTAGTTTGAACTAGTACGACTTCTTATTTTTCAATATATGTTTTAGGATAAGGAACCTCTTTAAAGGCTGGCAGGGTTTAGAGTAATAAGTTGTTTGTTTATGTCAAATTTTATACATGGAAGTGGTTTATATGGTTGCATGGATTATCTACTTTAGTGAAGCAGCAAATTATAATAAAAAATACATTGAATTTCATATAGAAGAAGGAGCTAAGCTTGGCATTGATGTCAAGCTTATTCTGGTAGAAGAACTTGAGTTTGGAGTTTCTGATAATAAGTGGTTTCTAAGATATCAGGACCAAGAAATTCCTAAGCCGGATTTTGTTATTATTAGAGCGATCTATCCGTTGCTTAGTAGGCAATTAGAATATATGAAAATACCCGTCTTTAATAATTCCTTCGTATCTGAAATATGTAATGATAAAGCAAGAACTTATCAATATTTAGCGAAGACCGGGATTCGTATGGTAAATTCATGCTTTTATAAGAATCAGCTAATTCCTCAGGTGCATACTAAAATGAATGGACCAACGGTAATTAAGGCAGTAGAGGGTCATGGTGGAAGTCAGGTGTTCCTAATGAATCCATCAAAGAAGCAATTGCATAAAAATGACAGTGAAACAGAAGATAGTGCAAAAGAAGATAATTCAAAAGAAGATAATTCAAAAGAAGGTACTACGATAGAAGGAACTGCAAAAGAAGATGTAGTAATAGATAACAGTGCAAAAGGGGCATTTGATGAGAAGCAAGAGGAGATTATAAAGGGACTTGCTAGCTCTGATGTAGTAGTTCAACCCTTGACCGGCAATAGGCACCAGGATTTGAGAGTTTATGTAATCGGAAAGAGGATTGTAGCCTCTGTTCTTCGTACGGCAAAGGAAGGCTTTAAATCTAATTTTTCCTTAGGTGGTGAGGTGAGTCTGTATCAACTTTCCAAAGAGGAAAGTATGTTGGTACAGACCATAATAGATCAGTTCAATTTTGGACTAGTGGGTATTGATTTTATCGTAGGCGATCAGGGTGAACTCATTTTCAATGAGATAGAGGATGTTGTTGGTTCAAGAATGCTTTATCAATGTTCTGATATCAATATTGTGAAAGAATATTTAATGTATATAAAAGAAAGTGTATTAGAGGAAAGAGTTATAAATTCTAGAATATTCTAAATGTATAAAAACTCCCTTTCATTAGAAAGGGAGTAAACTACTTTATAGGAGTGTTAATAATTCTTTTGGTGTATCAATGAGATAATCGGCGCCTTCGCTTCTTAAAACTTCGCGGCTTCTAAAACCCCAAGTAACACCGATACAAGCAATGCCCGCATTCTTGGCGGTGCGTACGTCAGTTTCTGAATCGCCAATGAGAACCGTATTTTCCAAAGAGGAGCCTAGTTCTTTTACAGCAAGATAGATACTATCTGGTGCAGGTTTACGTTTTATCTCTGAGGTCTCACCAATTGCTACAGGAATTAGGTTACCAAAATAAGTTTTTGATAAGGTTTTTACTGCGGCATCAAATTTATTTGAAACAATGGCGATTTTATAATTGTAGCGGTTTAAATCCAAAAGAAGCTCCATGATTCCATTATAGGGCCTGGTTTTATTCTGCATGTTGAGTTTATAATTTACTTTAAACTCATCCATAACGAAAGCGATTTCGTCTTCCGTACTCTGCTCAGGCAGAGAAAGCCCAACCAAGCTTTTAACACCGTTACCGAGAAAGCTTCTGACTTCGCCAATGGTTCTGGGCAGATAACCTCTTGATACGAGTACTTCATTCAGACTATCGCACAAATCATCCAACGTATTTAATAAAGTTCCATCTAAATCAAAAATAACTGTATTGTATTTCATGGAGAGACATCCTTTCTAAGCGTACACAGGTAAAGATAACCGTAAATATTATAAATAGTATATACTTATCCCATTTCATAAAGCAAGTAGTTTTTGAAAATTCGGTTTTTTTGTTGAAAAAGAGGGAACACCTGTAAATGGAGTCCGTGTGAATTGTAATTATGTGTGTGCAGTGCGGACAAGAACAAAATATGTAATATTTTATTCTTAAGTAATTAAAATACGGATTGTGTTTTTATGGTATTTATGATAATAATATAAAAAAGACATAATCAATATAAATAGGAAGTTCTTTATAGCTTTTAGATGTAGACATACAAAATCGATGTAAAAGAGAGGCAGGAAATACATATGAAATCAGATATCTTGATTGCACAGGAGGCAAAACTAAAGCACATTGGGGAAGTCGCAAAGCAGCTTCATATTTCTGAGGATGATTTGGAGTACTATGGAAAGTACAAAGCCAAATTATCGGATGAACTTTGGGAAAAAGTGAAAGATAACCCGGATGGAAAACTGGTATTAGTAACTGCAATTAATCCAACACCTGCCGGTGAGGGAAAAACAACAACAACAGTAGGACTTGGACAAGCACTAGGACAAATGAATATAAAGTCCGTTATAGCCTTAAGAGAGCCCTCTTTAGGCCCCTGCTTTGGTATTAAAGGTGGTGCTGCTGGTGGTGGTAATGCTCAAGTTGTTCCAATGGAGGATCTTAACCTTCATTTTACCGGAGATTTCCATGCCATAACTTCAGCGAATAACTTGCTTGCTGCAATGCTTGATAATCACATTCAACAGGGGAACATCTTAAACATTGATACAAACCAAATTGTTTGGAAGCGTTGCGTTGATATGAACGACAGAGTATTACGAAATATTGTCGTTGGACTTGGACGTAAGGCAGACGGTGTGGTGCGTGAGGATCATTTTATTATTACGGTTGCTTCTGAAATCATGGCTGTGCTTTGTTTGTCGGAAGATATGAAGGACTTAAAGGAAAGGCTTGGACGTATTGTAGTGGCATATACCTATGAAGGTCAGCCCGTTACTGCAAAACAACTGAATGCAGTAGGTGCTATGGCGGCGCTTTTAAAGGATGCATTAAAACCAAATTTGATCCAAACCCTTGAAAATACACCTGCCATTATACATGGTGGACCCTTTGCAAATATTGCCCATGGATGTAATAGTGTTCGTGCAACCAAAACAGCCTTGAAATTAGCGGATGTGGTAGTAACAGAGGCGGGATTTGGTGCTGATTTAGGTGCGGAGAAATTCCTTGATATCAAGTGTAGAATGGCTGGCTTAAAGCCGGATGCAATTGTACTAGTTGCTACCGTAAGAGCCTTAAAGTACAACGGTGGAGTGCCTAAAACAGATCTTGCAAAGGAAAATCTTGAGGCGCTTGCAAGCGGTATCGTTAATTTAGAGAAGCATATTGAAAATCTTCAAAAATATGGAGTGCCCGTTGTTGTTAGCTTAAATCGTTTTATGTCAGATACAGAAGCAGAACTTAACTATATAAAAGAATTTTGTGAAAATAGAAACTGTGAATTCGCTCTTTGTGAAGTATGGGAAAAGGGCGGACAGGGTGGAATTGATCTTGCGAAAAAAGTTCTTTCAACCATGGAGGAAAAAGCAAGTAACTATCATCCCTTATATGAATTGGAATTACCGATCAAAGCGAAGATTGAGAAAATTGCAAAAGAAATCTATGGCGCTGATGGCGTAACCTATGATTCGGCAGCAGAGAATGCAATAAAAACAATAGAAGCTTTGGGATATAAGGAACTACCGATCTGTATGGCGAAAAATCAATATTCCCTATCCGATGATGCAACAAAGCTTGGAAGACCAACCGGATTTACCATTCATATTCGTGAAGTTTATGTATCAGCCGGAGCTGGTTTTGTCGTAGCGATAACGGGAACGGTTATGACCATGCCTGGATTACCAAAGATACCGGCAGCGGAGAGTATAGATGTGGATGAGACAGGTATGATAACCGGACTATTCTAATTATCATCTATGGAATGTTAATGGTACGAGTATTTACAAACACCTGTGGAAGTGTATTTGTGTTCATCTTTTTATGGAATGCTTTTTAAAATATGAAATAATCTATCATAAAATTTGCCAAGCCATCGTATGATATTCTAGAGTGTACAAGTATATCAAGGAAGTTAACAAATCCTATTAATTACGGAGGCTGGAAGATATGATTGAAAAAATTAATTTTACTTACACGGATGATATTAAGGTAATTAATAAAGAACAATTTGAGGCACATATGCGTTTGTATGAAGGATATGTAACGAATATCAATAAAATTGATGCAGAGCTGCTTCAAGGGAATGCACAAAGAGAGCAGTCTAATTCTACTTTCAGTTATTACAGAGAATTAAAAAGGGGAGAAACTTTTGCTTTGAATGGAGTTATTCTTCATGAACTCTACTTTGAGAATATCGGTGGTACTTCTTCTGATATCAAGGGTAAGTCAAAGAACTACTTGGAGAAATACTTTGGAAGCGTAAGTAAGTGGATGGAGGATTATGTGGCAACAGCGAAAGCCAGCAGAGGTTGGACTGTGTTAGCCTTTGATCAAAGAAGCGAGAGACTTCGCAATATTAGTTTAGATGCCCACGATTTAGGTAACATTGCTTATTCTGCGCCGGTACTTGTTCTTGATATGTATGAACATGCGTATTTCCTTCAATATGCCGATAATAAAGTTGCATATATTAATAATTTTATGAAGAATATCAACTGGGATATCGTTAATGAGAGGATGGACTTCTAAATTCAAAAATGTCAGCTCTGCAGACATTTTATGAATCATGTAATTAAAAGAAGCTGGGTTAAGGCAATTGCCTTCGCTCAGCTCCTTTTATGACATTCTTAAATTCTATCTTAATAATTATCTTCTATCAAAGGATTGCTCACAATAAACACAGCGGTATACACCATTTTTACGGTCTGTTAACTGAAAATTATGCACCAATCCGGGCTCAACAGAAGTAATACATCTTGGGTTTTTACATTTTAACATATTAGTTACTCGTTCCGGTAATTTTGGATTCTTCTTTTCTACAATAACTCCATTTTCGATAATATTAATGGTAATCTGATGATCTAAGGCACCGAGAATATCAAGGTCTAATTCATGAAAGGTTCCTTCAATTTTAATAATATCTTTTTTATTCATTTTATTGCTTCTAGCATTTTTTATGATTGCAACAGAAACATCTTTGTTCTCAAGGTCAAGATAGGAGTATATCTTCATAGCGCCACCGGCTTTGATATGGTCAATTACAATACCCTGATTTAGTACACCGATATTTAACATACTCCCACCTCCAGTAATTTCATAATAAGCGCCATACGTACATAGACACCGAACTGAGCTTGTTTAAAATAAACGGCACGAGGATCATGATCAACCTCTGTGGCAATTTCATTTACCCTAGGTAAGGGATGTAGTATTAGCATATCTTCTTTGGCATAGACCATTTTCTTTTCATCCAGAATGTAAATATCCTTTAAACGAATGTAGTCTTCTTCATTAAAGAAACGTTCCCTTTGAACTCTAGTCATATATAGAATATCAAGCAAAGGTAATGCGTCCTCTAGACGATGAATTTCTTGATAGGTGATATTCTTTGCTTCTAAAAGTTCCTCGCGGATATAAGTAGGAATGCGAAGCTCCTCCGGTGATATTAATACGAAGTGAATGTTTTCATATCGGGCAAGAGCATGAATTAACGAGTGAACAGTACGTCCGAATTTGAGGTCACCACAAAAGCCGACGGTTAAATTATCTAATCGTCCTTTTAAATTTTTAATTGTTAATAAATCCGTAAATGTCTGAGTGGGATGATTATGACCGCCGTCACCGGCATTGATAACAGGAATACTTGAATAAGTAGATGCAACAAGGGGAGCGCCTTCTTTGGGATGGCGGATAGCACAGATATCTGCATAGGAGGAAATAACTCGAATAGTATCAGCAACGCTTTCGCCTTTTGCTGCGGAACTAGAATCAGCGGAGGAGAATCCTAAGATATTACCGCCAAGATTAAGCATGGCAGCTTCAAAACTGAGTCGGGTTCTGGTGCTAGGTTCATAGAAGAGAGTGGCCAGCTTTTTGCCACGGCACACATGGGCGAACTTGTTTGGATCATGAATGATATCTTCTGCTAAAACAAGAAGTTCGTTAAGTTCAGAAACAGATAAGTCTGTTGGACTGATGATATGTTTCATAGATACCTCCATTTTTGTTATTAAATTTATGCATGATAGAGTTTATGGGTCATGCTCCTAACTAGCTATTGTAATATAAAATTAGAAAAAAAACAATCACAAATATAATTAAAATAATTTAAGTATAAGTCCTAGTCCCATTTGTTTTTATCATAGACATAATGTGAAATAATTAGGAAATATATACTATGTAAATTGATAATATTAAAATAAATGTCAAATAGACAGAAAATAGTATTGACAAATTAATAGTTGTAATGTAATATCTAATTACAAAATAAAATATTTAGTTAACAAGCCACAGGGCAATAAATGAAGAAGGGATTGATTCCAATGAAAATGTAAAATGTAAAATCAAAATAGAAAAGAAAGGAAGGTACGGACCACCAGTAACATAAGTATATAATATATAACAAAAGAAGAAGATAAATGATTCAAACCCCAAACATATAGATTAGTTTTAAAAATAAGCGAAAGGAAGGTACAATCCGCAAACGTAATGAATAGCCAAGATTTTAATACAGTAATCCGTACATACAACGTTGGTTTTCTGAATAGAGAAAGATCAAATGAGACGGTATGTACAACCAATATAAGATGATAATTGATATAGATTAAGAGAGAGTGTCCAATAGAAATTGATACTCTCTCTTTTATCGTCATAGAATTATCGAGATAGAATTATCATGATAAAATTATCGAGATAAAATTATCATGATAATTCTATGCTTTAGTTTCTATCATGATAAGGGAAATTAATTACCAGATATTTCTTTTTTGTTATTCTTTTCAGTTATTATTGGAGTTAGATAAAATAATTACACATTTTCTTCATTTTGTGTTATAATAGTAAGATACAATTTAAGAAAGGTGTGCGTATATGATTCAAATTTCGCGTACAGGAATACGTAATTTAGCTTCCAACGATACTATTTATGCTAGGGGTTTGCAATATTATAAGGATAATCGAATTATTAATGCGACTTATTCAAATACGAACAAACAGTATCGTATGGTGGTGAAAGGTAATTATAATTATTCCGTGACGATTGATGAGCAGGAGGATGGTTCCTTTGATTATAACTGCAATTGTCCATCTAGACTAAAGGATCAGGGTGCCTGTAAGCATGTAGTAGCTGCTTTGTTGTTTGTACTTAAATACCAGGAGCGCACTTTACTTACTGAGACAAAAAATCCTGAAGAACGCAAGGTTATGACCTTGCTGGATTATTTTATCGCTCAAGAGGATGCCCAATTAGTGGGAGAGACTTTCCAATTAGAGGTAGTCGTGAGTATTCCCTCCATTCTTAAAGGGGAGAATGGAAGAGCTATGATGTCGTTGCGTGGCGGAAGTAGCCGAAAATATAAGATACAAACAATTAAGAAATTTTTATCTGACATCTATCATCATGAAAGCTTTGCGATAGGGAAAGAATTCAAATATGTGAGTGGAGAAAGTACCTTTGATTCTACTTCGTCAAAAATACTTGATTATTTATTGGGTATCTATGAAATACAAGAGGTAATTGACAGTACTCATTTTTCAAAGATTTTTTCAAAATCTCAGATGTTTGTAACAAAAAATATGTTAGTGAAATTATTGGACATCTTAGGTGGAAGTCCCTTTACCCTAGAACTTTATGGTAAGATCTTTAATGATGTCACCTTTGTGCGTGGTAATCCAAAGATAACGTATCGATTAATGTTAGAAGAGGATTCGATTGCGGTTGATTACCATGGGAAGGAAACGGTTCTACCTATTACTGAAACAGGTGAATTACTATTTTATGACGGTTCTATTTATCTACCGGAAGCAAAGTTTATTCGTAATTTTAAACCTTTTTATAATAGTCTTGGGAAGGACAAAGATCCTCTGGTTTTTCGGGGAGACAGCAAAACAAGCTTTTTAGAACATGTTTTACCCAGAATTAGTGAAACTATGATTCTAGATGTTCCGGATGAGCTAAAAAGCAGATATATTACCTGTGATATGGAAGCAAAGTTATATTTTGATAAATTTAAGACTGGTATCAAGGCAGAGTTAAAATATAAATACGGAGATTATGAATTTAATTCCTTTTCTAATGCAGCATCAGGATCTTATATTATTGTTCGGCAGAGGGATAAAGAGGATGAAATTATTTCCGAGCTTTTACAGGAGGGCTTTGTACCTTATAAAAACTTCTATTTATTAAAGGATGAAAATAAGATCTATGAGTTTTTATCCGGACGAGTAATGCAGTTGGAGGAGAAAGCACAGCTATTCTATTCCGAAGATTTCAGACGTATGGGAATTCGTGCGCCAGGTAGTTTCCGTGCCGGAGTACGAATGAATAGTGAGTTCAATATGCTCGAATTAGATCTGGCCTTTGATGATGTACCAAGAGAGGAATTGAAGGAGTTACTGCATTCTTATCAGATTAAAAAGAAGTTCTATCGTTTGAAAAATGGTAGCTTTATTAATCTTGAAGATAAGACCATAGATGAGGTATCTCAAATTCTTAACTCGCTGGGTGTTAATGATAAAAACATGAAAGAGGATACCTTGTTATTAGAGAAACAGCATGCGGTATATCTAGATAAGGCTTTCTCGGACAAGGATTTTGTATTTGAAAGAGATAGAGATTTCTTAGCCCTAACCGATAAAATATTAAATCCTGCCAAGACGGAATATATTCTACCACAAGGCATTTTAGCGGAACTTCGTCCTTATCAGATGACAGGTTTTAAATGGCTAAAAACCTTGGCGGATAATGAACTTGGAGGAATTCTTGCAGATGACATGGGTCTTGGTAAAACCCTTCAATCCATTGTCTATATCGCTTCTTGTATAAGCGAAAATAAAGGAGCTCATATACTTATCGTATGTCCAACCTCTTTGATATATAACTGGCAGGATGAGATAGAGAATTTTGCACCTCATATGAAAGCATTGGTTGTGACAGGAAGCCCACCGGAACGACAGGAGGCAATAGCCAACTACAAGAATTATGATATCTTGATAACATCATATCCGCTAATTCGAAGAGATGTTGTCTTTTATGAGAAAATTGATTTTCACACAGTATTTATTGATGAAGCCCAGTTTATTAAAAATGATTCTTCCTTAAATGCGAAATCTGTAAAAAGATTACGTGCAAAACATAGGTTTGCTCTTACTGGTACACCAATTGAGAATAGTTTATCTGAACTGTGGTCCATTTTCGATTTCATTATGCCGGAATATTTAAATAGTCATTCAAAGTTTGTAGAATTATTTGAAAAGCCTATCATGAAAGAAGATAGAAATGCTTTAAATGACTTGCATCAACACATTGAACCCTTTATTCTGCGTCGTATGAAGAAAGATGTACTAACGGAATTACCGGACAAATATGAGACAAAGATGCTGACAGAAATGTCGGATGGACAAAAGCTGGTATATCTTTCATATCTTGAAAATATTAGAAGTGAGATCCATTCTGAGATTGAAGAAAATGGTGTAGAAAAGAGTAGAATGAAGATTTTGGCTGCTCTGACTAGACTGCGTCAGATTTGTTGTCATCCTTCGACGTTCTTAGAAAACTATCAAGGCGGAAGCGGAAAGCTTGAATTGTTAATGGAGGTCATTCCAGAAGCAATTGCAAATGACCATCGTATTTTACTATTTTCCCAATTTACTTCGATGCTTCGTATCATAGAAAATGAGCTAAAGGATTTGGATATTCCTTATTTCTATTTGGAGGGCTCCACGGCTACGGCGGATCGAAATGATTATGTTAAGCGATTCAATGCAGGTGAAGGAAAGGTATTTTTAATATCCTTGAAAGCCGGTGGTACCGGTTTAAATCTTACAGGTGCAGACACGGTAATACACTATGATCCTTGGTGGAATCCGGCGGTGGAAGATCAGGCAACAGACCGAGCATATCGTATTGGTCAGCAGAACAAAGTTCATGTAATGAAGTTGATTACTAAGGGAACCATAGAAGAAAAGATATTTAAATTACAAAGAAAAAAGAAGGAATTATCAGATTCCATTATCAGTTCCAAAGAGGTGTTTATCAATACGCTATCAAAAGAAGAACTGGAGGAGCTATTTGCTCCAATGTAATTTAACTTTTCAAATAATAAAAAGGCAAGCTACAAGGAATTTACGAGATTCCTTTGTAGCTTGTCTTTTATTGAGCATTATAAACACG
>JAEWEO010000303.1 GCA_023389295.1 Bacillota bacterium | reverse complement strand
CAATTTCTTTTTTTCGAGCTATCTTTCTTGCCTTGCTCATACTCATTACGGATTCTTTTTCTTTTTCCATGTTATCCTCCCTTTATGTTTCCCTTCATACACGGACTCCCCTTCTGGTTTTAAGAATCGGGACAAGGTATGAAATACTTGTACTTGTCATTATACCAAATATTTATGTATGATGTGTGAATTTTTTATAACAAATTTTATAAGAATGTCTGGAAATGTAGAAAAGAACTCCAATGATAAAATTTAGCATAAGTTTTCTTTGTTTTGGACAATATTAATCACGATTTCAACAATTTTTCCAAGGTTTCTGTTGCTATTACAATAAGAATTATTCTATAATAAGTGAAGGAAAGAACTGTAAGTAAATGTGAAACCAGATATACATAGAATTTGTTATAGAGGAAATGAGGTCCTATATGAGAAATGTGTTTTACTATAATACGCTGATAGGGAAATTACGCATAGAGGAAGAAGATAACGTTATCGTTGGTGTATCAGTATTGGATGGAAATGAGTTAGAGCAGGGAAATGATTCAGAAATGGGAAATGAGTCAGAACAGGGAAATGATTCAAAACAGAGAAAGGATTCCAACCGTATCAACGAGAGAAAACACAAAAAGGGATCAGATAGGATAAAGGAGACAGACCTGATAAAAACCACTTATGTTCAATTAATGGAGTATTTTGATGGAAAGAGAACTACCTTTGATGTCCCTATTCGGTTAGAAGGGTCTAGCTTTCAAACAAAAGTTTGGGAGGAACTTCGGAAAATACCTTATGGGGAAACTAGAAGTTATGGGGAAATTGCAAAGATGGTTGGTGTACCAAAAGGTGCACGTGCTGTAGGTGGTGCGAATCATAATAATCCTATCTTAATTATTGTACCTTGTCACCGGGTTATAGGCTCTAGTGGCTCATTGGTTGGTTTCGGGGCTGGTATCCCTGTAAAAGAAATGTTATTAAAACTTGAAAACAAAGAAATAGAAACGAAATGTTAATCGGTAAATTTGTATTATATTAATACATCAATAGGACTTAAAAAAATTAAGTTCTTGCAGTGACAGAAAGGAAATATAGAATGGAAGACTTAATTATTCGTATGGCAACAGCTTTAGATGCACCAATGCTACTTGAAATTTATGAACCTTATGTAAGAGAGACAGCCATAACATTTGAATATACTGTGCCAACGGTTCAGGAATTTGAGAACAGAATCGCAAAGATTTTGACCCGTTATCCATACCTTGTGGCGATCAAAGACGGTGAGATTGTTGGGTATGCCTATGTTTCTTCATTTAAAGAGCGCGCAGCTTATGATTGGGCGGTTGAAACAACAATATATATGAAACAAAATCAAAGAGGTAGCGGTATCGGTAAAAGGTTATATTTGGAATTAGAGGAGATTGTAAAAAAGCAGAATGTTATTAATATGAACGCCTGTATTGCATATCCAAATCCAGGGAGTATTGCTTTTCATGAGCGTCTTGGTTATAAAACTGTAGCACATTTTACAAAGTGTGGTTATAAACTAAATCGTTGGTATGATATGATTTGGATGGAAAAAATCTTAGAGGAACATCCAGATGAGCCAAAGGAATTTATTCCAATTACCAAGTTATCTTATGGGGTAGAAAAAGATAGAATGAATTAAGTATTAGCCTATGATGAGTAAGCATAAAATACAAATAATTCTTTCGTTAAGGAGAAAATAAATAATAGGGGGATAAGTTTTATGAAATCTATGAAAAGGTGGATCTTAAGTCAGATCATCGTTTTCGCATTTCTTTTAACACCAATAGTATCCGTTGGTATGGAAGCGAATGCTGTGTATGCAGCAGCAACGGTTAAGATAAATAAAGAGAAGCTGTCATTATATGTTGGGGAGACCTATACATTAAAAGTAAATAATACCAAAGCCAAGGTGACTTGGGTATCTAGTAACAAAAAGGTAGCAACAATAACTACGGGAGGCAAGGTAAAGGCAGTGAGTAAAGGTACTGCCAAAATTACTGCGACTGTAAACAACAAAAAATATAATTGTACGGTCACTGTGAAGGACGCTGCCATCAGCAAGAAGACGTTACAGCTGGAAATCGGTGAGGCTGATAAGTTAGAAATCATTGGAACTAAAAATAAAGTTACATGGAAAAGTTCAAGAAATAGTATAGCCGAAGTAACCACGGATGGTTTAATCATCGGAAAATCCAAAGGTACGACCAAAATAACGGCTACAGTTTCAGGCAAGAGTTATAATTGCAGTGTTACGGTGGATGGAAGTCGTTTTAAAATACCATCTCGTCAGATTGTTTGTTATGAGGAAACCTCAATAGCAATTTACTTGAGTGATTGGGGTGAGAGTGAGACAATTTACTATGAAAGTGATAATAATAACATTGAATTATCTCATGACGATAACATTACAGACAATTACCTAGTATTACATATAGTGCCAAAGAAAATTGGTACCTCAACGATTACGCTAACTACCTCCACGGATAAAAGCAAATCGGAAATTAAGGTGACAGTAGTAGATCCAAATAAAGCATCAAAGTCGCTAACAGCAAAAGAAGTTTATCAAACATGTTCTAATGCCACGGTTCAGATTGTTACAGATACTGGTATCGGTTCTGGATTTTTTTATGAGACAGGAAAGGTCGTAACAAATTATCATGTGATTGAAGGAGCAACAAGTATTAAGGTTAACTTGAAAGACGGAAACTCCTATGATGTTAAGTATATATTATCAGCGGATAAAACCCTAGATCTGGCAGTATTAAGTGTTCCAGTTCCAATTGAACCTTTAAAGAAGAATCAACATGGCGTAAGTCCTGGAGAAAGTGTTTATGCAATTGGTAGCTCCTTAGGTATTCTTACTGATACATTCACTAATGGAATAGTAACAAATGCCAATCGACAGATGGATGATATCCACTATATACAAACTAATGCAGCAATCACGAATGGGAATAGTGGTGGACCATTAATAAATGAATATGGTGAAGTAATAGGAATCAACACATGGCAGTATGAGAAAGGTCAAAATCTAAATTTTGCTATTGCATTAGAAGAACTGAATTACATGATCATTCAAGGTGGAGTATCCATTGACGATTACTATCAAGAGTATTTAAAACAACTTCCACCGTTAGATATGAAGGATGATGGATTGAAAGATATTATTTTAGAAGATGTTAGTATAAGTGCAACACCAGATTATTGTCAAGAACTAAAGAATGGTGAAATCATAAATGGATATATCCAATCTTCCACAGTAGATTACTATAAATTCACCATTTCAAAGTCAACCCAAGTAAATATCCTTTGTCTAATACCGAAAGAACTTATTCCAAGTTATCAAGAGTTTACGTTTGCAATTTGGGACAGTGCAGTGGAGGATATTTTATATATCAGTGAATCTGAGCTTTATGAGGAGTATTACGTTTATTATGTAAGCAATGAACTAGAAGCAGGTACTTATTATGTAACACCTTGTTATCTGGATCGTATTAATAAAGCCGATATACCGTATTTTCTTAGTATTAGTAAATAAAGCAACCTTAGGTTGTCAATTTTGCAACGAATAGGTTATGGGTTAGGTAGAATTATTCTCTTATAATGATCTTGAGGTGATACGATGGAATTAAAAGAGATCTTACAAATGATTAGAAAAGAACGAAAGTTAACTACAGAAGAAACTCCTTTCCGCGGGCCTAGTATTTATCGTAATGATAGATATGTTTATCACAATAATATAATTGGTGAGTTACCATGGTTTCACGGAAAAGAAGAAATCTATTGTGAGGATATCTTAGTATTTGAATGTTTCTATCATGGTGGAAAGATACGCTAGTGAATATAGACTTAATAAAAACATAGAACTAAAAAACCTAGAGATGCTGTCATGGGAAAACAAGCCCTGATTGCATTTCTAGGTTTTTATTATCTATAGTAATATAGACTGAATTATACATTATAAAGAAAACATAACGCAATTTTATTCTTGTTTATCAGCATCTGTTTGATATTGATACTCTTTTAATAATTCTAATAAGTGTTCATCAACATACCAATTTCGTTTTTCATCCCAGATATACTCTGCATCGTATTTATCACCATTTAAGACAGTAGCACCAACACCGCCAAATTCACCGAAACACCAACCAATACCGTCATCATGAATGCCAGTAAGGAGTGTTTTTAAATAACTGTGCTCTATCTCAAGTGGGGATAATCCATTGGTATTTAATCCATGAATCATAAATCCAACCTTATATTTCTCTGCTATCTTTGATACATCTTTGTATAGGAGCTTACTCCAATTTAAATATTCCATCTGATTCTCATCTTGTAAGAAATCCATGATAGTACCAATATTATTTTCAAACCGTTCTTGTGAAAGAGAGTATAGAAAGCTTACTCCTTCCTTAGCAAGAAGAGTTAATGGTTTTTGGCGATCTGGGGTATCCATTACATCATAAAATATAACGCGATTTGGATTAATGTCACGTATGGCTCTTACAATTGGTAAGACATAATTCTTAATCTCACCAGAAGTTGTGAACTCAGGATTATCAAACAACTGAAAGCTTAGAAACTCATTGGGTACATCCACATATCGTGTTTCAAGTAGTTTGAAAAATTGAACGGTTCGATCAAGGGCTTCCATATCATCAAGGAGGAAGACTTCGGAGGTTTCATCCGGGCTATCATTCACTGACAGTCCATGACCTAAAAGTCCGTCGATACATAAGTTGATATGGACGTCAAATTCAATACCCCAAGCAATGAGTTGGTCTAATTGCTTTAAGCAGACTTCATTTATGAGGTTGGGATTTGCATCATTAAAATATGGAGCAGCGAACGAGCTTGCTGTTATGTATGCTTGAAGAAAATTAAAACCTTGCTCTGCCAGATATTCGATATCGGTCTTAGTAAAATAAGCACCAAGACTATTATAAGAGGATGTATGTTTTAGTCTTACTCCTTGATAGGAAGGAACGCTTTCTATTGTTAAATCTGGAAGAGAACTGTCTTTTGATAATAAGTCTCCTGGGATGGTGTGGGTGTATTCTTCCTCTAAAGATATCATATTTGGAGTATCTGGAATAGAGTTGTACAATCGATAAGCAGCCAAAATAGCTTCTGCCCTTGTGAAAGCATCCTTTGGTCGAAATCGAAAATCAGGTGTA
Organism: Bacillota bacterium; assembly: GCA_023389295.1. Taxonomy (GTDB): domain Bacteria; phylum Bacillota; class Clostridia; order Lachnospirales; family Lachnospiraceae; genus Mobilitalea. Next base: position 703 of record JAEWEO010000303.1, on the reverse strand, counting down.
AACTCCATTAATCGAAATCCACTTAGAAGGTCACATTGATTTACCACATAATTAAGCGCATTTTTTTCTTCGTTAGATAAAGAATAATGCTTAATATCGGAAAAGCTATTGGTATTTAGCTTTAGAGGTGAAATTGCATTCGAATCACAGGAATAATTTGCTAAAATAGCATTATTCACTTGATATTTCATTGCATAAGCCGCTTCATATAGGTAAGTGGAGGCTTTTAATCTGGTAATTGGTTCTTTCGCTTCCTCCTCAGTATAGTGGAAGATATCTACTGTAGTACCACCTTTTATATGGATGAGCTGGGTTAGAAGTTGAATGAATTGCTCTGTGTTAATTAGTTGGACGAAATCTCCTTGGATTTCTTCTGGTATAAAACCATAATCGATAGCGATTAATATTTCATTAATATCATAATCTTCTAATGGTAAAATAGTAAGTTCAGGAACGAGATACTTTGAGTCCTCCATGAAAATTGTTGGAGTTGGTTGCTTCGTTGGTTCTGGAGACTCATTAGCATTGATTGATTCTATGTTATCTGGGTTTAGAGTAGATAATATAGCATCTTGTTCATAGGAACAGCCTTGAAACAGACAGGATAACATTAGAGCGAAGATGAGTGAGCCAAGTTGTTTTCTCATTAGTAGCCTCCGAAAAATGCAGTAATTTTATATTACTTTAATGTTACCTTAAGATG
>JAEWEO010000289.1 GCA_023389295.1 Bacillota bacterium | reverse complement strand
GGAATGAGACAAAGGGTTATGATAGCCATGGCTCTAGCCTGTAATCCAAAGTTATTAATCGCAGATGAACCAACAACTGCGCTGGATGTTACAATTCAAGCCCAGATCATGCAGCTAATGAGGGATTTGAAAAAAGAATTTGGAATGTCGCTTCTACTGATCACTCATGACTTAGGTCTGGTTGCTGAGATGGCGGATCGCGTGCTCGTAATGTATGCGGGGCAAATTGTGGAGGAAGCAAATGTATTTGATTTGTTTCAAAAACCCAGCCATCCCTACACCCAAGCATTATTAAGGTCAATACCAAGCATTCGTGATAAGGAAGGACACAAACTAGTATCCATAGAGGGATCCGTTCCAGAAGATTATGGCGATATGAACGGTTGCCGATTTGCCAACCGTTGTCCTTATGCAACCAAAGCCTGTGAGATAAATCAAAAGCTAATTGAGATAGAGGAAGGACATACAAGCCGCTGTTGGAGGTCTAAGGACAGGGAGGAAGGAAGCAATGCAAAAGAAACAAACGCCTCTTCTTGAAGTTAAGGGGTTAAAGAAATATTATCCCATTAAGGATGGAATCATTACGCATACCGTCGGTCAGATATATGCAGTTGATGGCGTTGATCTTGAACTTTTGCCGGGAGAGACGCTGGGTTTGGTGGGAGAATCCGGTTGTGGTAAATCGACTATCGGACGTCAATTAGTAGGACTCGAAAAGCCTACGGCGGGAGAGATTATTTATGATGGACAGCTTCTTAAAGATATCTCCGATTTCCAGAAAAGAAAGATTCGTACACAAATACAGATGATCTTTCAGGATCCCTATTCTTCCCTAAATCCGAAAAAACGTATCTTTGATATTCTATCAGCACCGATGCTTTATCATAAAATATGTACGAAGCAAAACGTCAAACAAGAAATAGATCGATTGCTTGATATGGTAGGACTGCCAAAGAATAGTATTGACAGGTATCCCCATGAGTTTTCAGGTGGACAAAGACAGAGAATCGGTATTGCAAGAGCTCTCTCTTTAAACCCACGTCTCATTATCTGTGATGAACCGGTAAGTGCTTTGGATGTATCCATCCAGGCACAAATCTTAAATCTGTTAAAAAGCCTTCAAAAGGAATTAAACCTTACGTATCTATTTATTGGTCATGGACTTGATGCGGTTAATTACATTAGTAATCGCATTGCAGTTATGTATTTGGGAAAAATAGTGGAGGTTGCGGATGCAAAGGAACTATTTGAAAATCCGATACATCCTTATACAAAAGTGCTTTGTAGTTCAGCACCAATACCAAACCCACTTGAGAGAGATCGACCAAGAACCTTACTGCAGGGAGAAATTCCTTCTAATACGATAGAACATAAGGGTTGTCGCTTTCAATCACGCTGTCCCTATGCAACAAAGGAGTGCAAAGAATTCGAACCGGCGCTGGAGCCTATCTTTCCTGGTAGTTCTCATTTGGCAGCATGTCCGATTATAAGTAAGTCCTTGCAGCGAAAGGAGAGGACAGATGTTTAAATATATCATAAAACGTATTTTGATTGCCATACCGGTATTAATCGGTATTACAATAATCGATTTCTTAATTATGAATCTGGTAGGAAGTCCACTTGAAATGCTACAGGGTGCACGTGTATCACAGGAGGCATTAGAGGTAAAGAAAATAGCGCTTGGACTTGATAAACCTATTTTCATTCAGTACTGGATATGGTTAAAAGAGTTATTACAAGGTAATCTAGGGTATTCCATTAAGAGTTATCAATCGGTTAGTCAGATGATTGGAAATTATATTGGCCCCACACTTTTATTAATGTCAGTATCCCTTGTGGTGAGTATGGTGATTGCTATCCCGGCAGGTATTTATAGTGCGGTACATCAATATTCTAAGGGCGATTATACTGTCGTATCCTTATCGTTTATAAGTAGTAGTGTACCGGGTTTCTTTTTGGCATTAATATTAGTATATATTTTTACCATCAAGCTTGGATGGCTGCCCTCTAGCGGGATGACTACCTTAGGGCTGGAGAGTAATCTTTGGGATCTAATCAAACATATGATTATGCCGGTTATTGTTTTGGCTACTTCTATGGCCGGAACTAATATCCGTTATATTCGAAGTGCCATGTTGGAAATCTTACAACAGGATTATCTTCGAACGGCCAAAGCAAAGGGAATTGGAAGGTATCGCGTGATTTATAAGCATGCTCTTCGAAATGCTTTAATACCCTTAGTTACAATCTTAGGAATGCATATCCCCATATTATTTGGTGGGGCGATTATAGTAGAACAGGTATTTAGTTGGCCGGGACTCGGTCTTATGACAATGAGCGCAATTATTAATAGAGATTATCCCGTTATTATGGGCGTATGTCTTATGTCAGCTGTTGTTGTACTAATCGCAAATCTTTTGACCGATATTCTTTATGCGTTAGTAGACCCCACGGTACAGTTGAATGAGTAAGAATTAGTTTAGGAGAACAAGACGATGAAGATACGAAAAATGAATGAAAAGGATGCGAGTTATCGTATTAGCAGCACTTCATGGATGCGCTTTCGCAACCATAAATTAGCAGTTATCAGTATGGCGTTTTTAGCCGTAATAATTGTCTGTGCACTTCTGGCTCCTATCCTTGCTCCTTACGATCCAAATAAAATAGTAGGAGGGTTTAGTGAAGCCCCCTCCTATCAACATCTTCTTGGAACCGATCAGGTAGGAAGAGACGTTCTTAGCAGACTTTTCTATGCAACGAGAATTTCATTACTGGTTGGTTTTGCAGCAACCCTCGTATCAACTGTCTTAGGAGTGACGTTGGGCTTGATTTCCGGATTTTTTGGCGGCTGGGTAGATATGCTTATTATGCGATTTACCGATATGGTTATGTCATTCCCATACATACTTCTTGTATTAGTGTCAGCAGCTATATTTAGTCCGGGATTATGGAATATCATATTAATCCTTGGCTTTGTCGATTGGCCGGGTATTGCAAGACTGGTTCGTGGCAATGTACTTTCCATACGTGAAATGAATTTCATCCAGGGAGATAAAGTAGCCGGAATGCCAAAGCGTTATATTTTATTTTCTGAGATATTGCCAAACACCATAGCACCAATATTAGTTTATGCAACTTCTATTGTTGCTCTGTCAATGCTAGATGAGGCTGCTCTTAGCTTTCTAGGTATGGGGATACAACCACCTCAGGCAAGTCTTGGTAATATGCTCAATGGTGCCCAGTCCCTTTCTATCTTAACCTCGAAGCCATGGTTATGGATTCCGGCAGGGCTACTGATTATTTTGTTAGTCGTTAGTGTCAATTTCATTGGTGATGCCTTAAGAGATGCCTTTGATCCTTCTTCGAAATAGAATAGAATAATGTCAACTTACCAAGATTTAGCGTATTATATAGTATACCTTAAAGATGAATGGTGGTATATTGACATGAAAAATCAATTAAGTTATCAAACTTCTGAATATGATTGTGGACCAACGACTTTAATTAATGCAATTCGATATTTATATGATCGGGAAGAAATATTACCGGAAATATTAAAATCGATTTCTTTATATACCCTAGATGCCTATGATGAAAACGGTGTTTGTGGAAAGAGCGGAACTTCCTGTATGGCGATGCTATTTTTATCACATTGGTTAAATCAGTTTGGTAGAGTGAAAAAATTTCCTATTTGTACGGAAATTATTCAAAAGGAAAATCTATGGATTGGTCCCGGTAGCAAGATACTGGAATGTATTTCACAAGGTGGAGTGGCCATACTCTGTGTCTGGCTGGGAGAGGTTAAGCATTATGTCTTAATAACAGATGTCGAGGAGGAATACCTTTGCCTTTTTGATCCTTATGATTGGGAAGAGCCGGTGGATGGAGATTCTGTTATTAAAGTAGGTGATCAACCTAAAAAGATGAATCGAAAAGTAAAAATCGTGGTAATTAATTCGGAAGGAAATGGATTTTATGCCTTAGGAAGGAAAGAAGACCGGGAGGCGATGTTACTCTTTAATAAAAATTCAAGATTTACACATGAGAATTCCATAGAGTATTTTTTATAAAAGAAAATTTAAGAGAAATAGCATAAAATATTACAAAAAGATAGTAATCCTTATGTTTGAATACTGATGGATTACTATCTTTTTTCTTTCTAATTGATATAACATTGTCTGGGATCCTGTAACATGGTATAATAAACTGGAATTATATTCCATTACATAGAAAAAGTTTCATCATATCATTAAATAGATTATGAAATAGCTCATGAAATAGATCATGGTAGGGGGGAAAAAGTTATGGATCAAATTATTGTTCTAAGTATTAAGTATCAATTTGGCGGACAGGAGGAAAAAATTCATCCGGTCGTTCTTTTGGATGATAATAATATGGTTCTTGTTGATTGTGGCTATCCAGGTTTCTTACCACTAATTGAGCTGGAATTTAAAGCGAATAATTTAGAAATTGGCAAGCTAACCCATATTATGACAACACACCACGATCATGATCATATGGGAGCCTTATATGAACTAAAGAAGAAGTATCCTAACATTAAAATCGTTGCTGGAAGTATGGAAGAACCGTATATCTCCGGTGCTAGAAAATATCTTCGTCTAGAGCAGGCTGAGAAAATGCAAGATGCTTTACCCATGGAGCAGAAGCAAGCAGGAATAGATTTTTGTAATATGCTAAAAGAGGTAAAGCCCGTAGATGTTGATATTACCGTTCAAGGCGGTGATGTTCTTGATTGGTGTGGTGGGTGTACCATTTTAGAGACCTTTGGCCATACAGCAGGACATATATCCTTATATCTAACCAAGCACCGCAAAATAATTGCTGGTGATGCAGCTGTTCTTGAGAACAATTCCTTGATCCTTGCTAATCCGCAATATACCTTTGAGATTGACAGGGCAGAAGCGTCCTTACAAAGGATAATAAACTTTGGTGCAGAAGAAATTATTTGTTACCATGGTGGGATATGGAGGTCCCAAATTTAAAGAGCTTCTGAGGAATCGCAAAGATGGACATAATACCAAGTGCGATTACTACCGCAATCTTTATGGTTTCAATGCCTTTACTGGTAGCAAACTCCGGTTGATTCATGAAAAGGTAGTAGGAAGTATAGTAGATGCCTGCTCCGGGTACCAGGGGAAAGATACCGGTTATTAGAAAGACTGTAACCGGTACTCTGCGACGGATTGCAAAAAGTCTTGAAAAGATCGTAAGTACAATTGCTGCAACAAAGGTAGAAAATACGGTTGAAAAATCAAAAGAAACCATAAGTAGGTAGCAAAGCCACCCAATAGCTCCCGTAATACCACAATAGATATATTGATTTCTTGGAACACTAAATAATATGGAAAAGGATATGGTTGCTACAAAAGCAACGAGGGTTTGTATCATCATAATAATCTCTCCGAACTTGTATTAAGTAGTTTTTAAGGTGACTTTAATCATAGTTTTTTACATTAATTTTCTATGTTGGTTGCCGATGATAGTTTTATATAGTAGCTATCTATCATAGCTTTATTATCAAAAGTTTAGTATGAACCCAAATAAGTAGCAGCCTTTAGGAAAGGCCGAAAAAAGCAAGCATTTGGAAGGTGGAACCGACACCGATCGCAATGCATAGAGCAATTAGTATAGCATCTGTTAAATGAATGGTTCCGGATAGATAATCACCATTAAAGTAATCCCGAATCGAGGTAGTAATTGCTACACCCGGTACCAGAGGAATGATGGAACCTATAATAATTTTGTCAATGTTATTGCCAAAGCCTAGAGAATAGAGGATGAACGAAATCATGGTGACCAACATACTTCCTAGGATGTTTCTTAAAACTTTAGACATATTCTTGGTACCGCGAAACAATAAAAATGGATATAGACAGAGGCCTGCGAGGAAGGCGATTAAACTGTCATACATACTTCCGCCAAAAATATAGCAAAAGCAGGCGCTACCGATACCGGCAGCCAAGGTTTGCATTGTGTTAGAGGCAGCTGGGAGTTTTGAAATCTCCTGAAGTTTATCAAAGGCTTCATCAATGGTATACATTCCCTGAGTGATTTCTCTGGATAACTGATTGACCGCTGTAACACGCCCAAGATGTACGATGGATAGCGGAATATGCTTAATCTCCGTGCATCGATTGTATTCACTTTCTTGTATTGTGACAAAGATACCATTTGCAATGGCATAAATATGAAGATTGTGAACTTCATAGGCCTTTGCGATATGCTCCATGGTTTCTTGAACACGAAAAATTTCAGCTCCGTTATTTAGCAGTATTTCACCTGCGAGCATAATTAAGTCAAGGACTTTTTGATGATGTACATGCTGATCATTCATTTAGATAAACCTCATTTGATAAGATATATTTGTTTTAACAATTAATACAATTACATATATTTTGGTAATTGTCAAAAGATATTTTATAGCTGATTATACGATTGAGTTAAAAGCTAAATAAACAAAGGCCGTAACATATGATATCTTAATACGTTACGACCTTTGTTTTATAAAGAAATTTAAAATTTCGTTTCGAAATTATAGATCTTTACCAATTAATGTTTCATCAATAAAGAAGGTTACAATCGTTGCAATAACTGCTAGTGCACAGAGAACACCGTAAGCAACTTCATAAGAGAACGTATGGCCAAGGACACCAACAACTGCAA
>JAEWEO010000249.1 GCA_023389295.1 Bacillota bacterium | reverse complement strand
CTCATAGCCACCCCATAGCTGATTAGCTGCATCTAGTGCACTATAAATTCTCAAATCATCAATAAGCGAGTTTACTTTCGACTTCTTAGGATGATCTGTTTCTGCCTCTGTTACCACCCAAGCTGCAAGAGAATTTTCATTTAGCATATTTTCAGTTACATAGTTCAGAGAACGATCAAACAACTCCCGATTCTCTGTCAAGATGGCATATTCCATTAGAATTCCCTGGGATTCGCTAAGAACATCATGACCGGTGGGGGATGCCCCTTTGTTATCCTCATAATTTACATATACGCCACCCTCCTGGCCTGTCAGTTTCTCTACAACAAAGTCCTCTGTCGCATAGGAACCACCAAAACGAATATAATCTATCAGGGCTGCCAATTGCTCGGTATTTTTTATGTTATTTGGATAAGAAAACTTTAAGATACCCTCTTTATTAATTCCAAGTAATGTAGGAATCACCTTCACTCCCAAGCTGTTATAAATCTTAAGATCTACGTCATAATAATTTTGAACGGTTATCTTATTCTTTTTAAGATATTCTTCGGCCTGTGTTATGGTTTCCTTATGACCATCCAATTTATTTAGAAGAAGGAATTCAACATCGTCATATTTTTTTAGAAGTTTTTCATACTCCTTTATGTTATTTAGTTCCTCCTTACAATAGTTACACCAGCTGGTCCAAAATAGAATAATTACATTTTTACCACGATATTCACTTAGCCTTGTTTCATTACCGTCTGCATCATAGAGAATGAAATCCTCCACCTGCTGGTTAAGATAGGCCTTCTGTGGATAATTCTTCATCTCATCAGCAAGGGTAGTATCCATTTCTGTATTACTTGTATTTACATCTCCTGTGGTTGATAAATCGTTAGAAGAAAGCAAAAGTACACCCGCTACAATAAAGCAAACAAATGCTATTCCAAAGCAAATAATACATACCTTCTGTAATTTACTAAGTGATGAAAATCCCATGATAACCTCTTTCCATGTGACCTGATATCTTTAACCTGATCCGTTATATTTTCTTATTCTACATTTTAAATCCTTAGTTCTTGCTTTATACACTTCTTACCTTAGTATAGCCTAAAATCCCTGAATTTACCATATATCTTCCAAACTTACTATTGTTTTATTTCCGCATATTTTCTAGATGCTTTCTGCTTTCTGAGCAGTCTATTCTAGAATTTTTCTTGTGTGTCTCCATCATCTTGACTGTGGGGTTTTTCTTGTTCATCTTTCAAAGGAGATGAATTTTGCTCTTTGTATTGTAGCAATTCTTCCCATAATTCATCTCGATATGCCTCTGTAGCAGTAATTCTTATATGTCCTTCCTCAATGGCTTTTTGTACATCCATGGTATATACAATTTCCTTTTGTTCATCTAGACCAATCGTTTGTTCTGCTATACCACTCTTTTGTTTCTCCAAGCCGTTTTCCTGTTCTTCTTCCTCTGATGTGCCTTTAACCATAGGGTTTACGGTATTCTCAACTAGACTGTCAGAAGCTTTGTAATGAATACGTTCCAAGGACCTCATTTTATATTGGTCAAAGATAGAGCCTACTGCGTAAGCTGCCAAAATAACAATTGATTGGAGAGCAAAATAATGATAACGATTTTGCATCTCTACCAGAAGAAATAACGCGACCGTACCAATAAAAAATATAGCAAAGATAGATGCATTATTATCTTTTTTCATCATAAATATAGCGCCGATGGCTGAGAGAAAGACCATAACCAAATAAAAGATTTGATTATATTCCGCAAAAGAATAAAACATTTCTTCTCTTTCGGGTGAAAGAAGACCCTGATTATTCATGGTTACAATATTGGTCGTGGTAGCATAATCATCATTGGACCAGATAAGATAAAATTTCTTTGCCATTAGCTCCAATATCCCCATAGGATTTGCTTTCACTTCTTCCATAGCCCTTTCCATGCAGGCAGCATTTGCAGCGTTTGCAGATTTTGTTTTATCATAGGAGTCATAAAGAAAGTTCATTGATTCCTCACTATAACCGCCATCGCTTTCCATATCCAAACCAACCATAAGGCTATATCCCATAGCACCACCGGAAGCTATGTCTTTTTCAATTGCATTCGATATTCCTGCTGATACTAATTGGGTACAAATAAAATACCCAAGTAATACCATAGCTGCTCTTAAAAATCCTTTGGAAAGAAAAATTTTACGAAACGATAGCTCATTGACGTCTTTATATTCCAACTTCCGATTCATTGATAAAAGACAGATGACAAGTGCAATTAAGAGTATTAGCCCCATTGGCCGTATTGCTGATGAAAGAGCAATAAAAACTCCACAAAGGATATGAAGAACTACCATTAGGAATGAACCCACCTTACTTGTGGTATCCATTCTCATCAACATAATTGCAATAAAAGCAGCTCCGTATAAGAAACAGGTAAATGCGGCTTCTGCACCATTAATATTGGAGAATAATATTTGTGAGGGCCAAAAGATTGACAAGGTTAATGCACTAATACCGGCGATACTACCGGCTACTTTTTTACCAATACCATAACAAAATAGTGCGGTTAATGCTGAAAATCCCACGTTAAGATAAAGGCAGGTTGCCGGACCGGTTCCAAAGATCCTCATGGCAATTGAGAGTATATATGCATAGCCATAAGTATGGGGAAATAAGCTAATATACTCGTTATTCGATAGAGTAGTCAACGTATTGTCCTTAATCATAATTGCTACATCATAATAAAACTTATAATCGGATTCCATAGCCACTGGATAAGTTCTAATATAATATACCCGAAGAGCTATTCCACCGGCAAGTATGAGTAAAACAATTGGTATTTCTGCTACCACTTGAATTTTAGCAATCCTTGAAAACAGCTTTATAAGTATGGGCCTTGTCAGCAGGTAGAATATGATATTTAAAATAATATAAATGGCAAAGCATCCAACAACTATTGTGAACTTTGTCAGGTAGGGGTAGGGAACCGTATCATTAAACTGCTCCATACCAAAAATCAGAATCAGTAATGATGCTGCCAAATATATAATTAATGATAAATATATGATCCAATTTCTTTTTATACTCATAGTTACCTCAACCCTATTGTTGTTCCGATAAAATTCTTACTATTTGTTCACATGCAGTACCATCCCCGTAGGGATTCGATGCTTTACTCATTTTTTCATATTCAACCGGATCTGTTAATAAACGGCGAAATTCAAGGTAGACATTTTCCTCCTGTGTTCCTACCAATTTTAAGGTACCTGCCTCGACTCCTTCCGGCCGTTCCGTTGTATTTCTCAGAACAAGTACCGGCTTCCCCAGACTCGGTGCCTCCTCTTGTATTCCCCCACTATCTGTAAGTATAAGTTCACAACGGCTGATAAAATTATGAAAATCCAACACATCTAGAGGTTCTATGATACGCATTCTGCTATGCTCTTTAAAGACCTCCTTTGCCGTATTTCTGACCAAAGGATTCATATGAATCGGATAAACAACTTTTATATCAGGAAACTCATCCAGTACGCGCTTGATACCACGAAAGATATCATAAAGTGGGGCTCCAAGATTCTCCCTACGGTGAGCGGTCAACAAAACCAGTCTGCTTCCCTTTGCCCAGTCAAGGACAGGATGGGTATAATTCTTTCTGACACTTGTTTTGAGTGCATCAATAACCGTATTACCCGTAACAAAAATACGTTCTGCCTCTTTACCTTCTCTTAAAAGATTCTCCTTAGCTGCATTCGTGGGAGCAAAGTGCCAATGAGCTGCAATTCCCACCGCTTGCCTGTTAAATTCCTCCGGATAAGGTGCTGTGACATCATAGGTTCTTAGTCCTGCTTCCACATGACCATAAGGAATATTCATATAGAAAGCAGCTAGAGCTGTTGTGAAAGCAGTAGAAGTATCTCCGTGAACCAAAACCAGATCCGGACTGCATTTCTCAAGCAAATCCTTCATTCCGTTCAATATACGAATCGTAATATCAAACAAAGTCTGTCCATCCTTCATAATGTCAAGGTCATAATCAGGCTCTACATCAAAACAGTCCAATACCTGTTTTAACATTTGCCGATGCTGTCCGGTAATGGCCACAATCGTTTTAAAATTCGTATTTTGCTTTAGTTCTTTTACCAGCGGACACATTTTGATTGCTTCCGGCCTAGTTCCAAACACTAACATTACTTTCTTCACGATTCATCTTCCTCTTTCTTATTATACTTACGTGCTCTGGTCAATATCAGTATAGAAGCCGTTAACAGCATAACCATTGCTGAAGCTGCCATAATGGTAAAGATTAAGGATTGCTTATTTTCTTTTACAAAGTCATTCAAGGATGGTTTGCTTTCACTAATAGCCTCTTCTATAAAGGTGAAAATCTTTAAATCATAATCTGCATCAACTAATACACAGTCCCCCGCCAAATTCCAGCGGTTTGAATTATTCTGAAGAAAATCATGAGCTAGATTAAGTGTATCATCCCCAGTTGTACTGATTGCAAAGATGGCACGCGAAGCAGCATAAGGTGATTTTATGAGCTGAAATGCAGCTATATTCCTTGCATATTGTTCAGAAAGAACCAATCTCTGATTACTTTCAAATGCATCTCCATTAGAATTTAGCTGAAAGTGCAAATTCTGATTCAGATTTTTTAGGAAGGAATTCGCCATGGTCCCAACTGTTATTATATTGTAATCTGCATCTGACTCGTCAAATTCACTCGCACGGATTACCTTGATGTTACCATAGGGTGAAACCTGATATCCATAGATCGCAATTGCTTTCCCAAGCAGTTCTAACTCCAAATCGCCCAATTCATCACTAACTACGATCATAACATGGTCAAATGAGCCTTCTCTCTGATAAGGCGAAGGGAAATAATCAAAGGATAAGATATCATTTTCCCTTGCTGGTAAATAAAGCACGGAATCTTCCGTAATATATGCCCAGGGCATCTGATCCTGTCTCATGGAACAGAATAAATCAGGGATTTCCAAATCGAATGCTATTTTAATACTGGAGGCACTAGACCCTACCACATCCGATGGAATTGAGAAGATCAATTCATCAGAAGCAGCGTTTTCCTTCGTCAGCTTCTTGCTTGCGATCGGAATATCTCCCCAGTATACCGTTATGAGTGAACGGCTAAAATCAAGATTTTCGCTGTAGCGAAAATTTAGTGTAATCTTTCCTGCTGAAGATAAGACATAATCATTACCGAAGGGAAGATATAGTATTTTTTCGGAATGAAAGGGTCCAATAAAGGTCATTCCCTCACCCATAATATCTTTTATCGTATAGCTTCCAGCAACCAATTGGCTTAGCATTCTGGAATCACTTACTAGTTTTGCGCTACCTTCCTCAACAAAGGTCAGACTGTTCTTTTCCTGGGATACACGTTCATCATCCAAGAGCATATGAACTGCTTCCATTAAATTTTCTTCTTTATCAGCCACAATTAGTAACAAAGGATTTCCATTCTCATCTTCTACAAGCCTTACCATTGTCCTTGCGGATAAATCAAAGACCTCAGCATCTGACGATGTAACATTATAATCCTTCTGTAGATATCTTCTCATCTCCTGAGGCAAATTTGTCGTTGTTGATACTAAAATTCTATGGGTAATACCTTTCCTTGCAGCGTCCTGGTATTTACTGACCGATATATTGTTCTCTTTTTCTGTCTCCATAGAAATATCCGCCATAAGATACAGAGCTGCCGCCAGTTCACCATTCGATGCCATATCTGATACTATAATACCGGTATTCTCTCCTGAGGGGTTTGCAGTCGATATGAACGGAAATGGGTAATAGCTGATTTTATTTCTATTGTCTACAAAGTCATAACCGGCGTAAATATAAGAATTCTCATTAATATTCACCCAATTGGACCAGGACTGATCCTCCGTACAACCCTCCGTACCGTATATCTTAACATAGGAGGAGGTTTCAAGAACATTATAGCCTGCCTTCAGCTGTTTCACCGGAATCTTGAAATATAAAATCTGCTCCTTTCCCTTTTCATACTCGATATAGCAGGAGTATACCGGTACCCCGTTGACTAAGAAGGTTAAGGAAGCCGGCACCTCCCCAGTTACCAGACGGCTTACTTCATAGGATATTCCTACATAAACATATTGGAGATCCCAATAGTCAGGTAAATAGAAATAAAAGGAGGAGCTATCAAAAATCCCTTTCATAACTTTAGTGGTTTCAAAATTAAAATACTTTTTGTATGGAGTATCCAAAATCTCGGGTATGGTTGTATTTGCTTCTTCCATATCAAGATTACCGGAACTCAATAGTATCTCCATATCCTTAGGTAAACTTTGCGTACCATTGTTCGCAATAGGAACTTCTGCACCTTTTTTAACTGTATCATTCTCGGCTTTCGCATTCTGAGAAGTCAAGGTCTCTTGTATTTTGTTCGGGACCTCTGTAGCAGATACCTGAACCTCAAAAAAGCTTACTAAAATAAGACAAATCAAAAGACACCCTATCGTAATCTTGTTTCTTTTATTTTTCATTCTGCGTATCCCTTCTATCTTTTCTTATTACCTTCTGTCTCTGAATATCGGACAGTTTTATCCCACTTAACTTCTCGCTTGAAAATATGGTCCGTGATTGATTTATATATTGCATTTACCACAACTGCAACCCATAGCTTTGAATAAGTGAAAAGCATCACTAAAATTAGTCCTGCTGATTGCAGATTGAATTCATTCTCTTCCA
>JAEWEO010000065.1 GCA_023389295.1 Bacillota bacterium | reverse complement strand
CGGATATTGCATGTATAGTCGCTCACCAAAACGATCAATCCAATGCTTATCTTCCCGGAAGGGCTTAGTTTCGTTGACAACATAGACAATATCATAATCCTGAAAAATGTCTTTGGGAACATTGGGATTTGTTCTCGAGCCGTTCATATAGACAGCTCGGATTCGGTCATCTTGTGATGCGACATTTAGAATTAAATCATACATTTCCTGTTCGGTACGCATTGTTATCTCCTTTAATTTTGATCTAATTAAATTATACACCACATCCTAAGCTATGACTACTATAAATGACTAACATAACGTATTCGATAGAAAAATAAAAATCTAAAAATTATCATATACGAAAAGACGAAAATATGTAATAATAGGATAAATAAAGGAATAAATAACAAATTCTATAGTTTAGTTACATAGTATTAAATCATCTAGTTTTGAAAGCATAAGAATGAGCGGAGTATAGTAGTGATGTAATATAATTACTACTCATTATAATTTTAAGGAGGTATGAGTATGGCTGTTTTAATTCATCAAAAAAGAAGAGACATGTTAACCGTAGGGAGCGGTTTTTACATTGGACCTGCAGGGACAGGAAAAACCTATGCTTTACGAAATGAAGTGGATCATGTAATCAACAATACGGACGAAATAGTATTTGTTATTAACAAACGTGGTGAATTCGATGCGCTAGTAGAAGAATATGATGGTTTAACCATTGATGTAGCAAAGCATCCTTTTCATCCATTGCTTATTTTAGGAGCTAATAAGATTAAGAAGGAAGAGTTTGATTTTCTTACAAAGTTAAAAGGTGGCCTTGTTAAATTATTAATTACTGGGAAGCTGTTAAAACTAAGTAATTTACAAAAATATTTAATTGACCAAGCAATAGAGCAGACCTACATAGAATATAAGAATCCTGATTGGAGTCATCTAGTATTAACCTTTGAAAAGATGATAAAGTCTTATAAGGATAATAAAGTAGCAGAAAAAATTCAGGTGCTTAAGGATAGTCTTTTAGAGATTGCAAAAGATTTGAATTTATCACGCCTGCAAACTGACAGTTTATTGTTGAAAGATACTTTTTTAGAAGAACTGGAATTAATTTATGATGCAGTTGTTCAACTAGGTACCATAGTTTCGGGAAAAGATCAGCAGTCCATAGAAGGACACCGTTTGATAATCTATGACTTGAAAAATTTGCCTAGTGAAGATTTGGATAAATATACTGTCTTAGCAGTAGAAGATGTGTTAACTAGATTAAATGGAGACGACCCGATTAAGAAAGCTAGACTTTGCATCGATGATGCAGATAAACTGTTTAAACATTACGATAAATATATGTCAATGCTTTATAAGATGTCCAAGACCCTGGGACTTGTTATTACCTCGGTTATCAATAATACAGATATCTTCCTCAGTAAGAAATCAGTCTTTCGTAATGCCTCAAGCTATTATGAGCTATATAGTCAATCAGACACGATGGCGGAAGTGATCAGGCCTTTATTTAATCTGAATGATGAAGAGGTTGACTGGATTAAAAATGCACCAAGGGGACAGAAGCTGGTTAGCTGTGCAGGTAATAAATTTTTGATTAAAGCTCTTAACTAACACTTATTGAAATAATACAGGGCTGTCGTACTAAATTGTGCGACGCCCTTTTAACGTTAGGTGAGCTGAAAAATTATGACAAACCAAAATCCATGGAGTGTATTAGGTAAGAGATTTTCTTAACTGCACTTCATGGATTTTATAATTTAATTGATTGTCCTTATAAAAGAATGAGTCTTTATTGATACATCCTATTGTTGAAACGACGGTACAGTAATACAATCCATAAAGAAGAGACAATAAGGGCTGGTATTATGAAAAGTACATTTTGGTCAAGAGACATTTTACCAATCCAGAAGCTTGGCAAAACCCCAATCAAGTATCCTTTGAAATCTTTAATAAAAAAGGCTGCAAGAAACCCTAGCACCATAAACCCACTAAGCTTAATTAATGCCATACCCTCCACCTTATTTTTGGCAAAGCTAATCACCAGCATTGCAATAATAATGCTAATAATTGCATTAAGGACCGCATTCGCTATCACAATCAGGATTTTCATATCAGAAAGTGAGAAAAGCTGTATCAAAATAATGTTATAAATAATTGATAGAACTACTAGTAATCCAATTCTAGAAATCAAATACCCCATTTTTCTGAGGGGTGTTACCATAAGATATTTGGCAGTACCATCATCGATTTCCTCCAAAACAACCATAACCCCGGAAAAACAAAGCATAAGTGGTGTCATTAAGGAAAGTAGCAAATCAAATAATACGTAATAGTCAGATAATATTTCTTCCCTTTTAAAATAGAGACATAGATAATTTTCCAGAGGAGGTAGGGCAAATCTAAAAAAGACTCCCATAAAGATTGGGGCAAATAAGCAGGCGGCCAACATATAATCCGACCATATATTTTTTAAAAATTGCTTAAAAGCAGAAAGAATTGCGTTCATAGTTTTTCGCCTCCCATCCGAGTAAAATAGACATAAACAGCATTTTTACAAACAAGAAAAGCGATACCGTTCCATAGTAAAAGTGAAGCAGTGCTGACCCACCACAAATCCAGATTACCTTGAAGTAGAGCAATTGCTGCCACCCCGGGGTGCAGTAGCCATATACTTGACTTAATTACTCCAAACAGATATAAAAGTGCCGGAACGCAGATTACGATTTCAAATGGAACACTTGCGATTAAGAAGCTGTTAAGACTCTGTATTTTTGCAGATACAATCAAAGCACACAGCGAGAACAGGGCTGATGACAGCATGACAGAGATAGCAATCCATAACAGATTAAGATCCGTAAAAAAGCCGATAACCAGACTAACTACGGTACCAAGTAAGAGCATAGTCAATACTTTGGCTCCAATATATTCATTGATTGTAATAGGGGAAACAGCAAGAGAGTAATGAATCCTTTGGCTTTTCTCCAGCAGCATTACAGCACCCATGAAAAATAATCCCATAGCAGCCGGATCGGTAAAAATCAGGATCACCGCAGTCATATGCTTTGTATTCGCTGGTATGACAGATAACAGTATCGTATAGAAAATGGTAAGTATCAGGTACAAAAATACAATTCCATACTTAGCGTTAAAAGAAAGTTCTCCTTTGAGAAGGTTTATAAATTTCATGAAAGCCTCCTCCCCGTGATCTCCATAAATACATCACCTAAGGTTTGTTCCTTAGAATGAATGGTTTGCAAGCTGTTATTGGCGATTAAATTCTTCAATAAGGGATCTTGTTGGGTTTTGGTAATTTCGCATTCACAGGATTTTTCTTCCCCATTTTGAAGATAAGTATAGACTATTGTTGCGGCTGATTTTTGCATAATCAGATTATGTGGCGTATCAAGTGCTCGTATTTCACCATCAATAATAAAAGCAACTCGATTGCAAAGTTGTGTTGCATCCTGCATATTGTGAGTAGTCAGGATAATCGTTTTTCCCCTTTCTTTTTCTTCTAGAATCAGTTTCTTCATAATATAGCTGTTAGTCGGGTCAAGTCCGCTGGTAGGTTCATCTAGAAACAGAATTCTAGGGTCATGTATCAATGCTTTAATAAAATTAAGCCGACTTTTCATACCTTTTGAATATTCTGATACTTTCTTATCAGCATCTGAAAGCAAACCAACGGATGAAAGTAAATCATTAATACTTCGTTTATTGCCGGAATAAAGAGATGCAAAGAATTCGAGGTTCTGCCTTGCAGTCAGCTTTTCATATAGGGATGGGAACTCAAAATCAATACCGATATTCTCGTAAAAACGGTTATCATGCTTCTTCACCTGGGTACCGTTTACCACAACACTCCCAGTATAGTTTTTCAACATACCGATGAGTACCTTTTGCAAGGTACTTTTACCTGCACCGGAAGGACCTAAAAAGCCGAATATTTCCCCCTCCTCTACTTCAAAGGAGATGTTTTTTAGAAAGGGAACCTTAGTATAACCAAAGGACAAATCATTTAATGTTATCATACTTCCTCCTCAAAAATCTGACTCGTTATTCCATCGATCAGTAGCTTCATTGTTCCGGGAAATAGTTCTTCTCCGATTTCTTTTTTGTGTAGCGGCATCAGGAAAATCGCGCGAAAAGCAGCGCTATATAGCTTGATATCTTTTTGTCTTGCCTGAGGAATCATGGTAAACAGCTTTTCCATACTCAGATCATCGTCAGCGGTATTTTTGGCAATTGCCTCCTTCGGTAGCTTGCGTAAGAGGAGTTCATATTCCCCATTTGTAAAAATCGGATATAAAAATGAGTTTATTGTTCGCTCATAGAGGCGGAATATAAGATCGCTAAATTGTT
>JAEWEO010000031.1 GCA_023389295.1 Bacillota bacterium | reverse complement strand
TTATCAAACGCAGACATAACAATAAAAATTGTCCAATCATATGTTAATTTAATTTCTTTCATTGCTTCAATTCCATTGATTCCTGGCATTTGAATGTCCATAATAGCAATATCGGGCCGAAAACGTTCGGCTAATTCGATTACACTTCTTCCTGTCTTTGCATACTCTACTACACAAGAATCACCAAAGTTTCTACTGATAATAAATTTTAATGAATCAATTACAATGCCTTCATCATCTGCAATCATTATCTTATACATATTTGGCCTCCTTATTAGAATTATAATATCTCAGCATGCGCTTTTCGTTCACACGTGTATTCCGTCTCTGCAGGAATTGTTATTACAACCTCGGTTCCTTTTCCTTCGCTAATAATCACTAGCATATCCGTTTGTTCAAAAAACAATTGAAGACGTTCAATTACATTATATAAACCTATTCCGTTCGAAGCTTTCGAGGACTCCTCCTTATTAGGTATATGAGACAATATCTTCGTTATTTTTTCCTGTGACATTCCTACACCATTATCTTTAATGCTAATCTGTATCTTATCCTCGTTTTTGTAAACAGAAAGCTTAATCTTTCCTTCCCAATCGATATCTCGAATCCCATAATTAATACTATTTTCAACAATCGGTTGTAAAACCATACCTGGAACTCTAACATTAATCAAACTCTGATCAATCTCTTTTTCAAATTGAATATCGCCTGAGAATCTTACATTAAGAATATAAATATAATTATCAACCAAACGTATTTCTTCTTCTAATGTTACTATTTCATTATTCCTTTTCAGATTGTACCTATAGAATTCCGCCATATTTTGAATATACATATAAGTTCGATCAGCTCCCTCCATCATAGCAAGTTGCTCTCCGGCGTTGAGCGTATTAAATAAAAAGTGAGGGTTGATCTGTGCTTGCAAATATTTTAATTGTGCATCCTTTAAATGCGCTTCCATCCGTAATTCTTTTTCTCGAAGTGTTCGTTCTATTTCCATACTATCCGTCAACTTCTTAATATAATCCCCGATATTAACAACCATTTTATCAAAGGCTTTTGTTACAACACCTATTTCATCCATAGACTGTATCTCAACCAAATCAACCTCAAAATTTCCTTGTGCAACTTGATTTGCTGCCTTCGCTAATACCTTAAGTGGTCTTGTGATGGTTTGTGTCAATAAGGCAATCAGTATCATATTCCCAACCGCTACGCTAACTATCAAAAAAGTACTAACTCTCTCCAAGGAACGAATGGATGTAGATAGTGCCATATAGTGAACTGAATTATCTTTGAATTGTTCATTATTTAAGCTATAAATATAGCTGCCTATATACTGATAAAGTGTACTTGCGTTATCATAACGAACCTTATATTTCTCAACATTACGGCCGCGCTTCGCTTCTATGGTTTGATTTGTTAAAATCAAATATCTTTCTGACATTTTTTTAACGTTACGCTCCATTAGCAGCAAATTATTGTTAGAGGTTTTATCCTTTAAATTACTGATTAAATCCGAATATACTTGTTCACTTCGATAATAGTCCTCCATCGCATCCGTTGTTTTTGTATCTAAGTACTTTGTCATATTAGTCTGTACATTATTAAGTGCTTCTTCTAATGCGTTCAAGCTAAGATTACTACGGTAAATATTATCTAAACGGTTAATTAACCGGTTAATATTCTGATACATAAATATATTCATGATTAATACGATGACAGAAGTAGCACTAAAAGCTAATATTAATTTTTTCTGTAACGTAGCTTTTAATAATGGCTTGTTATTCATTCTTTTCATCTCCATAATAATCTTCGATATTTTCTAAAGTAATAAGTGATGTATCTACCGTATAATATTCACTAACCTGTCCCACCGATTGATATTCCATAATTGCTTCCATCAAATATTCACCAATCTGTTCTGTTTTAACCGATATCGTTGAATGAATTACCTTTTTTCGAATTGCATTTAAAATGTTTAAAGAATCATAATATCCAATGATATTTACTTCACCGACCTTATTATAGTCAACAATAGCCTGATAAGCACACGTTGTATTTAATTCATCCAAACAAATCATAATATTTGGCAACTCAATAGATCCCATAAAAATATCACGAATTGTTTCCTCTGCTGCAAAAGAACTGTTACTATCAATTGCTATACTATCCAAATGAATTTTCTTGCTTTTACCGGAAGCTTCAATCATCTCCTGTAGACCGGAATAGATGATATTTTGTCCTGAATCTTTTGCTTGGGCCGTCATTAGGATTAGTACCTTCGTATCTTGATTACCGGACAATGAAAGTACCTGACTACCATACTCCCTACCAAGGTTATAACTGCTGATACCTACAAAACTTTGACGTGTACTTGCTGTATTATCTCCTACCACCGTTATAACAGGAATACCATTATCTACCGCTTCATCAATCAGCTTCGTCATATTACTGCTTTCATCTGCTTCCAAAAAAATACCATCCACAGAGGATTCAATTGCAATACGAAGTAATTCCAACTTTGAATAGTTTGTGTTAAGCCCATTTCCCATAAGCTCCACATATGTATTATTAACTTCGCCAATTTCCTTCGCCCTTGCATAAACCGATTTCCAAAAGGAAGAATTCACATCATCAACTATCATCACATAATAATTATCATATATTTTCGGTTCTTCTTTTGAAAAACTGCCCGTAGTGTTTACGATTTGCATTTTAAATACTAACATACTCCCTACCATAACTAAAACCATAAATAAGAGTGCGATTCCACTTATTATCACCTGATGTTTTGATTTTTTCATTCAGCTACTCCTTTTATTACAAGAGGGATTATACCATTCATTATACTTATGAATGTATTTTTTTGTCAACTGTATATGAATATATTACCATATATAGGTTTTTATTTCCATGTCTCGTTCAGTTAAATATTGAGTTGTTACATATAACATAGACTATAATCTGCTAACAAATGCAATCATGCTTGAATATATCATACTTTTTACGACCCTCTGCTTCATTAAATCTGCCAAGTGATACATCTGGTAAACCAGTTTTCTGTCCCATCAATTACAAAGGTCTTGTATGCAAGCTGAGGAATAATAATTGACATAGGGATTGCTGCTAATTCTAGCAATTTTCAAGATACTGAATGAGCCTATTTTCAAGCTCGAGGTTTTCCATACGTTACTTTACTCTACCGTTATTCTCCTCTGTAATTAGTTACGTTAAAAGGTTCCTCTTTATAATCGTTAATATAAATATCTAGGTCATGAAACATTTTGTGTAGAGCGATATAAGCTGATTCGCTATTACTATTACCCCTCTTAATTATTTTCTTGGCAATTGTATTTATCTTATCCAAGTCATCTTGTAGGTTTTCGTTCTCAGTGTTGAACTCTCCAATATACTTCCGTATTTTTCGAGCCATTTCTAACTGATCTATTTCACTTACATCCTTGTATCCACCATAACATATAG
>JAEWEO010000331.1 GCA_023389295.1 Bacillota bacterium | reverse complement strand
GCTATGTCAATATCTATGAGAAATAAGATTTGTATCTGTAAATGTTATTTTGAAGAGCCGTGTGCGGGAAAGTCGCACGCACGGTTCTGAATAGGAGTTTACACCGTGAGGTGTGAATTTACTAAACGTGATTTTAGTAGTGTGAAATGGGACATTTATAAAGATTTAAAGCAGAGTTAAAAAAGAAGAGTTGTTAGAATAAAAAAAGATTAACTAATCAGAGACATAAGGAGGTATTACCTATATGAAAATTTTTAATTTAAAAGTAAATCACTTAGAAAATCCATTAGGATTTTATCTGGAAAATATAACCTTCTCTTGGGTTGCAACAGAAACGACAGGGAAGTTTCAGCAAGCAGCTCAGGTTGAAATAGCTCTTGATAAAGCATTTAACAACATTATACATGACAGCGGACGTCAGGAAAAAATCAATTCCTTGGGTTATAAACCTAAGATGAAACTAGAACCTTGTACCCGTTATTATTGGAGAGTAAGTGTATGGGCAGATAATGGTGAATTTGGAGTAAGTGAAATCGCATGGTTTGAAACCGCAAAGATGGGAGAAGCTTGGCAAGGAAAATGGATTACCACGCCATTTGATAAAGAAATTCATCCTTTGCTGCATAAATCCTTTGAGGTACCCAGTAAGATTAAGTCAGCACGTATTTATGCAACCGGATTAGGGGTATACGAGCTTGAAGTAAATGGAACTAAAGTGGGTGATGAATATCTGGCACCATATTTTAACGATTATCATAAGTGGCTTCAATATCAAACTTATGATATTACAAATCTTCTTTGCGAAGGTAAGAACGCCATAGGTGTCATGTTAGGCAACGGATGGTACAAAGGAAGATTTGGTTTCATCGATCAACTAAAGGAGCTATATGGCGATAAGTTTGGTTTATTGTGCGAGATTAGTATTACCCTAGAAGATGACTCACAACTTATCATCGGCTCAGATAGTAGCTGGGTATGCCATCCTTCACCAATTACCCAGAGTAGTATTTATGATGGGGAAGTATATGATGCTAGAAAAGAAGTAGAGAATTGGTCTGAGTATAATGGGAACACCGAAGCATTTGTTCCGGCAGTTGAATTTACACCGGCATGTGGAACTGTAATGGAGCGCTTAAGTCCTCCGGTTGTTATTACAGAACGCTGTTCACCGGTAACACTTTTGCACACACCGGCGGACGAACTAGTAATTGACTTTGGTCAGGTAATGACAGGGTGGGTGGAATTCAAGGTTAATTTGCCCGAAGGAGAAAAGGTACATATTCAATTTGGTGAGCTGCTGCAACATGATAACTTCTACAATGAGAATCTTCGTACGGCAAAACAGGAATTTATCTATTACTCCAATGGGAAGCCTTCCTACGTAAGACCTCATTTTACCTTTTACGGATTTCGCTATGCTAAGATTACTGGATTAGCCGAGGTAAATTTAGAGGATTTTGAAGCTTGTGTGATTCACTCCGGATTAAATTTTGTTGGTAGCATTAAGACCTCCAATGATAAGGTGAACCGTTTAATTGAAAATGCTCGTTGGAGCCAGAGAGATAATTTCTTAGATGTTCCTACAGACTGCCCTCAAAGAGATGAGCGTATGGGGTGGACCGGTGACGCACAGGTATTTGCTGCAACCGCAAGCTTTACCATGCATACAGCTGCTTTTTATAAAAAGTTTCTATATGATATGCTATTGGAGCAAAAGACACATGGCGGATCCGTTCCTCATGTGGTGCCAGATATCTTAGAGCGTTGTATGGCTTTATCCGGAAATGAAGAAGAAAGACCACATGGATCCTGCGCTTGGGGAGATGCGGCTACTGTAATTCCTTGGACCATGTATTTATTCTATGGAGATGAGAACCTATTACGCAGTCAGTTTGAAAACATGACTTTGTGGGTTGACTTTATCAGAGAACAGGACCGTCTTAGCGGTGATACCAGACTTTGGAAGACCGGTTTCCATTTTGCAGACTGGCTTGCTCTTGATAACTTAGATAAGAGCAGCAGCTTTGGTGGTACGGATTGTTACTACATTGCCTCCGCATATTACTATTACTCCACTCATTTGACAGCAAAGGCAGCGAGAGTATTAGGAGAAAATGAGAAGGCAGAAAGTTACGATAAGCTAGCTAGTGAGATAAAGGAAGCAATGATAAAGGAATACTTTACACCAAACGGAAGAATTGCAGTAGATACACAGACAGCTATGGTAGTAGCATTATATATGAATCTAGTTCCGGAACAACATAGAGAACGCCTTGTTGCAGATTTGAAGAAGAAGTTAGATGATAATAAGATACACCTAACGACAGGCTTTGTAGGTACCTACTATCTTTGCCAGGTGCTTTCAGAACATGGATTACAGGATTATGCATATACATTATTATTAAATGAAGATTTCCCTAGCTGGTTATATGAGATTAATATGGGTGCAACCACCATTTGGGAACGTTGGAATTCCGTATTAGAAAATGGTTTGGTTAGTGATACCGGTATGAACAGTATGAATCATTATGCCTATGGATCCATTGTAGAGTGGATGTATCGCTATATGTGCGGAATAAATCCGCTAGAAAATGCACCGGGCTTTAAAGAAGTAATCATTAAGCCTCAGGTTGATGACAGATTTGACTGGGCAGAGGCAGAATATCTATCTGCATCAGGTCTATATAAGAGCAGCTGGAAGAAAACAGATAAAGATATCACTTATCATATTACAATTCCTTTCGATGCAAAGGCATATTTTAAATTACCGGCTAAAGTTACAAAGGCAACTGTAAATAACGAGCTATCTATGGAACTTTCCAATCAGGAAGCAATTCTTTTGACTGCTGGGGAATATGAAATTAAGGTTGAAAGATAAACAAGTTGTCATGAATAAGGATCCAAAGGATGAATAAAAACATCATGGAGCAGCCAGTTATCATGAAAAGACAGCTGACTGCTCTAGGATACAAATGAGTTTAGGAGGGCAAAAAATTGGAGATTATAGCTATTATTGCAAAAAAGGATTCCATAACATTTGAATTAAATGAAAGCCTTGAAAACAGACAGGTTATCATCCGTGAGTTCGTTCCTTTGCTGGAAGAGGAATTCATCACAGACACCGATAAGGAAATGATTCATTATGAGAACAAACGGATTATAATCCCTAGATTCATCAAACAAAGAGACAGGATCTGTAGCCGTTTTGAACTATGGTTGGAAAAAGAAAGATTAGAGGGTGGTTGTTATGTTACGGATTTAGAGGAGGTAGCACCGAGGACTTATGAATATCCTAAACTCGAAACCATCAAGGCTTTGGGCTGCGAGGGTGAGGATATGCAAATACTTGGGATTAAACAGGGGCATGTAAACATCAATCTTCCTGCTATGCTTACGCTTAATCCTGCAGGAGAGGATATTCCCTTTGAATGTAACGGTACAACTTATTATTTTAAAAAGGAACGGGTAGAAGAGTTAGACCAGTATATGATAAGTACCTATTCCTATGGTGCGGTTGTAACTGCAATCTTACTAAATGCACCAAAGCTATTTGATAGCAATAAGGAAGAAGCCTTGCTTAAGAAGGTAATTCATCCAGGTTATGACTGGAATTCTAAAAGCACCTATATTAGTGCCTTTCCGATGCAAACAAGTGAAGGGCAAGAATTCTATAAGGCTTTTGTAGAATTTTTGGCAGAGCGTTATACCCGTGAGGATGCAAAATATGGACGCATGTGTGGTATGATCATTTCCAATGAAGTTAACAGTCAATACATATGGGGAAATGCGGGTGAGATGCCGGTAAGTGAATACAGCAAAGAATATACGACTGCTATGAGGCTTGCGTGGCTGAGTGCAAGGAAGTATTATAAGAACTTTCGAATTTATGTATCCTTGGATCATCTCTGGAACTTGACTTTTGACACCCAGTATCCAAATCGCTATTATAAGGGAAGAGATATCATTGATTTTATCAATCACTATTCCAAAACTGAGGGTGATTTTGATTGGAATGTTGCATATCACCCTTATCCCGAGAATTTGATGTACCCGGATTTCTATAACGATAGAAGTACGACCTTTGACTTCTCTACCCTTAGAATAACCTTTAAAAATATTGAAATGCTTCCTGCATACTTATCCCAGAAGAATTATTTATATCGGGGATGTCCAAGAAGAATCATACTATCGGAACAGGGATTTAACTCCAAGGGAGATAGCTTTAGTGAAAAGCAAGGAGCGGCTGCTTACTGCCTTGCATACCAAAAAGTGAAGAAGGAAGATACCATAGACATGATGACACATCATGCCTATGTCGATAATCCCTATGAATTCGGACTTAATCTAGGAATTCGAAGAAGAAACGAAGATGGTTCCATCGGTGAGCCAAAGCCGATTTATTATGTTATGAGGGATATGGATACAGAATTTGAAGAGCAGAGAGTAGCAGAGGCCAGAAGTTTTATTGGGGAAGAACTCTTTGATGCATTATTAAATCCTAGTATCACCTATGGTGAGCCGGACAATAGTAAAGCAAGTGAGTTCCAGGAAAGTAATGTGGAGGATGATGGAATTACAAGATAAGCAGACGGCAGAAACAGTAGAAAAACCAAAACTGTTTACTATGATATGGCCCATTGTTTTGGAACTGATTATCACAGGATTGATTGCCAATGTAAATCAGGCCATCTTAAATGATTTTTCCTCAGATGCAATAGCGGTAACAAGCAGCGGAGCGCAAATTATCGTTGTTATATTAAATATTTATTGCATTATATCCGTAGGAACTACAATACTCCTAGCTCCCTTGGTTGGAGCAAAACGATATGAGGACTGTAATCGGTTGATTTGTGCAGCGGTAACAGTCAATTTCCTCTTGAGTATAGTAATTAGCCTTGTCGGTATCCTATTTGTACCGACTATGATAAAGCTTTTAAATATTCCTGTGGAATTATATGATATGGCGAGACAATATATGGTGGTGTCCATTGGCTTTTCCTTTTTGCAATCTATCATCATTACGCTGAATGCAGTATTTCGTAGTTTTGGGGAAATGAAGAAGGTATTAGTGACGATGATTAGCATTAGTCTTCTTGGAATGATTTTTACGAAGTTAATATCCGTTGGAATACCAAAGTCAGCTCAAACAATGATACACTATTCATTAGCAGGTATTGTTGCACAGCTTTTTGGAGTTGCAATGTTTCTTGTGATGTTAATGCGCCAGAAAATCTTCCGTTTTCATTATTCCTTTCGAGGCCTTTATGGGACCATTCGAAAAATGTTACCGAGAATTTTTCATTATGGCATCCCGGCTGGATTTGAAGGCCTGATTTATCTGACTTCACAGACCATTGTTGTATCCTTCATCGGCATACTGGGAACCAATGCTTTACTTGCAAAAGGCTTTGCCGGGAATGTGAGTTATTACATGTCATTAACTACGTCCTCTACAGCAGCTGGTGTCTCAATAGTCGTAGGTCAGTTAATTGGAGCCGGTAAGATTAATGAAGTAAAGCGTGTTAGTAAAAAAGTAATTGGGCTGGATATCCTGATAACTGCAACGGTATGTTTGATTTCTCTATTTTTAGGTCCAAGGATTCTCAGGATTTATACGGAGGATCCGTCCATTTTGACTACTGCGATGCAGGTGCTGTTTGTTAGTGTTGTTCTTGAACTGATGCGTTGCGTTACGGGTAATCTGATTGCTATATTAAAAGCAACCGGGGATGTTTCCTTTCCATTTACGATTGTCATCATCGGATCGATTATTAATATAGCAATATCATATTATATGGGAATTACGCTTCAGATAGGATTAGTGGGTATCTGGTTAGGGTATATTGCGGATGTCTTTTTTCGGGGTGTGGCCTGCTCAATCAAATTTCATAAGAACATGAAGGAATATAAAGGAAGAGTTAATATGGATTTTATGGACTCTATGTGACTATCAAAAAGCAAGAAGGGGGGTGTAAATGAACATCCCTCTTCTTGCTTTTACGAATGCGCACGCAAACCGTAAGAAAACTCACGAAGCGTTTTTTATGGTTTCATATGGGTTAATAAATGGTGTACATATTGCTCTAGGCGTTCCTCCTGTAACAAAAAATCCGTATGGACTTCCAAAAAGGTTAGCTTATCCTGATGATTTATTTTAAAATTTGGAGTAATCAGCTGTTCGTATTGTGGAGCAAAGACACCTTGCTTTTTCGTATAACAAGTGGAGGGCTTTGCCTTTATACGGTATTCTTTATCTACATATGCCGCAATACTTTTGTGAATAGCATAATCCTCAGCAGGTAAATAATAATAATCCTTATAGTTGTCGTAGAAATATTTTAGTTCTCCTTCGTATATCTGAACCGTTAAAGTTGCTGTGCTTTCACTTGCTGTGAGATGACAAAAACCATCGGTATGACTGATACTCTGCACAATAGGAGTGGATATTTCGAAACTTATATTTAAGTAACCTGCTTCTACCGTTGCCTTTAGTATGCGGATTGGTTTTTCAAACAAGTCGCTGTAAGCTAAAATGGGGCAGATTAAAAGTAATCCGCATAAATCATCCCTATTGTGTAATAAAAGCTGCTCCAGTAACATATCAGCTTCTGTAGGGACAGGAAAAATAAAATTTGGATCTCTTTGTCTTTTTAAATTTTCATAATTCCTTTTACCAAGATATGCGGAATATACTTCAATCAGATCACCTCCGCTAAAGGTATCTTGCCTATGGATATTAAGAAAGGTTTCAACGGACTTTAATTTTAGGCTGTCTAATTTTAATATCTTTTTATAAGGACTAATTTTCTTGTATAAATCAATACTGATCAAGTGATCAAAAGTATAACCAAGCTTAAGATGGCTGATTTTACGTTGAAGATAAGGTAAATCAAAGGTAGTTCCGTTATAGTGAAGCAGAACTTCATAATCCTCTAAAAAGTGAAAGAATGCTTCAAGAAGAGAGGCTTCTTCCTTTATGTTCTCGGAAAACCATTGAATGATCCAGAAGGAGTTATTTTTATAATAAGTGCAACCAATCAAATAGAGATAGGTAGAATCCGCAGCGAAACCTGTTGTCTCAATATCAAAGAAAGCAACTTTATTTAAATCATAATCACGTTCTAAGGGATAATCCGGCATTTGCTGCAATGGATAATTTCTAATAATCACAGTACGTCCTCCTGTCCTAGTTTACTAATATTTTATCATATCATAGAATTCAAGGAAAGTCTCAGAAGAAAATTACCTATCAAGATTTAGGGGACCTTTTGGCACTCCAATCCTATGAAATGAAATTATTAAAAATAGGAATCTAAAATAGGTGCTGTAATTTTGGGCTTTATATGTTAAAATGGAAGGAAAACAAACATCGGGAGTTGATTTTGTGTGGGAATTAATTTTATTTGGTAAAGAACTTTATTATTTATTTTACATATTTGTTCTGTATAGTTTTTTTGGTTGGATCTATGAGAGTTGTTTGGTATCTGTAAGGAAAAGAGCTCTTGTGAATAGAGGGTTTTTAACAGGACCGATAATTCCTATCTATGGCTTTGGAGCGCTATTTGTATATCTGGCTTTGTGGGATTACAAAGAGAATCTCCTCTACATTTTTATTGGTTGAGCTGTTCTTGCAACAATTTTGGAATATGTAACATCCCTAGTAATGGAATTGATCTTTCATACGCGTTGGTGGGATTATAGTAATATTCCATTAAATGTAAATGGTCGAATTAGTATGATAGTATCCTTGTTTTGGGGAATATTGGCTATTTTCATGATTCGAGTATTACAACCAGCGATGAATGCTTTGATACGTTGGATTCCAAGAACAGGTGGAGAAATAATTGCATATATAATCATTCCTGTGATGATGGCAGACCTAGTATTTACGATTATTTCTACGGTCAAATTTGATCAAATACTCGCAAAGCTTCATGCTTTGCGAGAAGATATCACAGAATATGTTGCCACAACTAAGATATATGGAAACCGAGAAGATATCATTGCTAAAGCTTCGAATCTAAAGATGTTGGGCTTGTTTTCTGAAATAAAAGAGAGCTTTGAGGAATGGCTTCGTAATCCAAAGACATTAAAACAGAAAAGTAAAACAGAGTTAAAGGAATTAAAACCTGAGATTGAGGCAAAACTAAAAGAGTTCTTTAACCGATATCAAAATATTAAAATGCAAAAAACACATATACGTTTGCTACGGGCGTTCCCAACGATGAAGGTTAGAAAACGTGAAGTTGCACTTGGTGATTTACAAGAGAAAATTAGCAGGAAGGGAGTACGGGCGTTGAGTAAGGATATACGAGAAGAAGTAACCGGTACAATAAAGGGAAATCTGAGCGGATTTTTAAGAGCGACACTGGTTGGGATTCTTGTTCTTGTGCAATTCGCGCTCATCATCTATTTATCATTAGTACTGAGAGGATATACAATCTATTTTTATACGGGTATTCAAGTACTTAGTATAATCATTGTCATAGCGTTAGTGAATGATAATCGTAATACCTCTTATAAAATAAGTTGGATTTGTATTATAGCAGCACTTCCGGTTACCGGCCACATTATGTTTATGCTATGGGGGAACAGAAGGAAGAGTAAAATTGATCAAGAAATACTTCAAAAGTTAAAACGCGGAGCAAAATTCTTGGAATACAAGCAGGAAGTTATAGAGCGTTTCACAGAACGTTATCCGACAAAGAGTCGAATGGTCAAATATATGGAGGAAAATTCTTTTCCACTTTTTAAAAATAACAAAGTAGAATACTACCCTATGGGAGAAGATGTTTTTGAGGCCATTTTTGATGAGATTGATAGGGCAGAGCATTTTATCCTTATGGACTTTTTCATTGTTGGTGAAGGGGTACTATGGAGTAGGATGCATGAACAGCTTCTTCGCAAGATAAAAGAGGGAGTAAAAGTATTATTTTTATATGATGATTTTGGCGGAATGCTTCGAACACCTACCCATTTTAAAAGAAATTTAGAGAGTGAGGGTTTTGAGGTAAGAGTATTTAATCCGATACAAAAATATACGGATAAATTATATATGAATTATCGTTCTCACCAAAAGATTATAGTAATCGATGGTAATATAGGGTTCACCGGAGGCATGAACCTAGCTGATGAATATGTAAATCTTGTGTCACGCTTTGGTAAATGGAAGGATAATGCAGTAAAAGTTGAGGGAGAAGCAGTATGGGGACTAACAGTTACCTTCTTACAGATGTGGGAGGTATCTGGAAATGAAGCTCCCATCGATTATACACCCTACCGACCGACCAAAGTATTAGAAGAAAATGATGTCTATTGTCAGGTGATTTCTGACGGACCAGCGAATAATCCGAGAAATCCTATCGAAAACATTTATAAACAGATGATTTATTATGCGAAGAAGGTCTTGTACATTACCACCCCATATCTTATAATTGAAGATGATATGAGGGAGGCGTTAAAGACTGCAGCATCAAGTGGTATTGATGTACGCATTATTACCCCTTATATTCCGGATAAGAAGAATGTTAAGCTTCTTACAAATTATAATTACGGAAGATTATTGGAAGCGGGAGTTAGAATTTTTGAGTATACACCCGGTTTTATTCATGCGAAGACCATAATTACGGAAGATACTGGTATTGTAGGTACCATCAATATGGATTATCGGAGCTTCCATCTCCACTACGAATGTGGAGTGTGGATTTGCGACCGTAATACTATAACAACGATCAAAGAGGATCTGATCAACACAATGGAGCAGTGTCATGAAGTTACCTATGAAGAATGGAAGAATAGACCCCTCCATATTAAAATCTATCAAATGATCCTGAACCTGTTTTCTACACTAATGTAGGTATCCAAAAGGTGCATACTTTTCGGATGCCTTCATAGTGAGGAGAGAAAGTAATACCGGATGTAACTTTAAAACTTTTTTGTTAATCATCAGTTAACAGGAAGGAGAAAACATGCATACCAATGTATGTAAACATTGCCAAAAAGTTTTTAAATCAAAATGGAAAGCATATGCTTGCGAACAGTGCAAGACTATTGATGACGATCATTTTGATAGTATAGAGGCTTACTTAAAAGAATACCCGAATAGCAATGCATTACAAATCTCGGAGGCGCTTGGTATTACTGCATTTGAGGTATTAAATTACTTAAAAGAAGGTAGATTAAACATTTCAAGAGGAAGTTTTGAGCGTATACCGGATTAGAACAACCCTTATCTAATGTTTTTTCTGCTAAAACACATAACGAGGTGTCATTATGATTGGATATCTAAAAGGAGAACTAACGGAAATAAAAGAAAACTATGTTGTACTTGAAGTGGGCTGTATTGGATATGAAGTATTTGTACCCTCATCTTCTATTCTAATGCTTCCGGCTATGGGAAGTACAATAAAGCTTTATACATACCTACATGTAAGAGAGGATGCCATAACTTTGTTTGGCTTTCTATCAAAGGATGATCTAGAGATGTTTAAGTTGTTGATTACGGTGAATGGTATTGGACCCAAAGGAGCCCTCGGTATCTTGTCTGCTATATCCGCAGATGATATCCGTTTTGCAGTTTTGGCGGAGGATGCAAAGGCAATTTCAAAAGCTCCGGGAATTGGTAAAAAAACAGCAAGTAAGCTTATTCTTGAATTAAAGGATAAATTTAAGTTAGAAAACGCTTTTGAACAAAGGTTAATTAACCAGGAGCAAATGAGCTTTGTCTCCAATATCCATAGTAAGAAGGAAGAGGCGGTTTCGGCGCTTACGGTTCTTGGATATTCCGCTACTGACGCATTAAAAATTGTAAATCAAATCGAGATAACAGAAACGATGACGTCTGAGGAAATATTAAAGCTATGTTTGAAAAAAATGTAATAGCTCATTAGAACACACAACGATACATTTAGGAAAATGAGTTTTAAGGAATGTAAATATAATTGGAGAAGACAATGGCGAAACGAGTAATAACTACCGATATAACGGAAGAAGATAAAAAGCTGGATGGAACACTTCGACCACAGCTATTAACAGATTATATCGGTCAGTCAAAAGTAAAAGAGAATCTTAAGGTATACATAGAAGCTGCAAAGCAAAGGAAGGAAAGTCTTGATCACGTTCTGTTCTTTGGACCGCCGGGACTTGGTAAAACTACCTTAGCAGGAATAATCGCAAATGAAATGGGTGTGAATGTTAAGGTCACCTCCGGACCTGCGATTGAAAAACCTGGTGAAATGGCAGCTATTTTGAATAATCTACAAGAGGGTGATGTCCTTTTTGTTGATGAAATACATCGTCTGAACCGTCAGGTAGAGGAGCTTTTGTATCCAGCAATGGAGGACTTTGTTATTGATATTGTCATTGGTAAGGGATCTGCAGCGAAATCCATCCGTTTGGATCTACCAAAATTCACCTTAGTAGGTGCAACGACAAGAGCCGGTATGTTAACTCCTCCTTTAAGAGATCGTTTTGGCGTCGTAAATCGTCTGGATTTCTATACCATAGAGGAATTGAAGGAGATTATCATAAGGTCTGCTCAGGTATTTCAAGTGGAGATTGATGAGGAGGGTGCAATTGAGCTTGCACGTCGTTCCCGTGGAACGCCAAGACTGGCAAACCGTTTACTAAAGAGAGTGCGTGATTTTGCCCAAGTAAAATATGATGGTAGAATTACAAAGGAAGTAGCCGGTTTTGCTCTTGATTTGCTGGAGGTTGATAAACTTGGTTTAGATCATATTGACCGTGAAATTCTTGTAACAATGATAGAGAAATTTGGTGGTGGTCCGGTAGGAATTGAAGCGGTTGCTACTACCATCGGAGAAGATGTAGGAACTATTGAAGAAGTTTATGAACCGTACCTGGTTCAAAATGGTTTGATTTTACGTACACCCAGAGGTAGAGTAGCATCAGATCTGGCTTATCGCCATATTGGGCTATGATATAATTAATAAATTTTCTTGTCATTCCTTGGAACATCAGTTATAATTGATGTGTCAGAGAAGGGGAATTTGCAAGGGTTTTAAAGATTTATAGGGGGCAGAAAAGGATGAGCAAGTATCATGATATTGAAGTTATTATAAATAACAAAAGATATACGCTAAGTGGATACGAAAGTGAAGAATATCTACAAAGAATAGCTTCCTATATCAATAGTAAGCATATCGAATTTCGCAATAAAGATGCTTATAAGTTCTTGGATGCCGACTTAAAAAATATCTTGATGCAAATTAATATTGCGGATGATTATTATAAAACAAGGGACAAAATGAAGGATATTGAAAAGGATAATGAGGCAAAAAGCAATGAAATCTTTGACCTTAAGCATGATTTAATATCCAATCAAACAAAGTTTGATACGGCGCAAAAAGAAATGGAAGAGCTAAAGAAAGAACTTTATGAGGCTCAGAAAAAGATTGTCCGTCTGGAAACAGAACTAAATGAAATAGAAAGAAAAAGATGAAGAAATAGAGCAGGCTGTCCAAATAGCGATGCAATATACCGAAGGAATCGGTAGCTGTATCTTTAGTGGGGACAGTCTTTTTTATTCTTTATAGTTGAATTGTTGCGCAGGAATGGAGGGAAATATGAAGAAAAAGATAGAAATATTAGCACCTGCCGGCTCCTATGAAGGAATGAAAGCAGCCATGAATGCCGGCTGTGATGCGGTTTATATTGGTGGCAGTAGTTTTGGTGCTAGAGCTTATGCCAATAATTTGGAGGAAGAGACCCTTCTCCAAGCAATTGATGAAGCGCATATTAGGGATAAAAAGCTCTATCTTACGGTAAATACACTCCTAAAAGAGAAAGAGCATAAGGATAAACTATATGGTTTTTTGGATAAATTTTATCTTCAGGGGCTGGATGCAGTAATTGTACAGGATGTTGGAGTTTTAAATTTTATACATGAGAACTTCCCAGATCTTCCGGTTCATGCAAGTACTCAGATGACTTTAACCATGGCAGAGGGAGCTAATCTATTGCAAAAGTATGGGGTGACAAGACTAGTTACCTCCAGAGAACTTAGTTTGAAGGAAATCAAGACAATTAGCGATCATACACAACTTGAAATAGAAACCTTTGTCCATGGTGCTTTATGCTACTGCTATTCTGGACAATGTCTGATGAGTAGCATCATCGGGGGGAGAAGCGGTAATCGCGGTAGATGTGCACAAACCTGTCGAATGCCTTATCAGCTCTATTCGGATGGAATTAAGCTTTCTACCGATAAGGAAAAATACCTTCTTAGCCCTAAGGATATTAATACACTTGCTATCATTCCTGACCTGGTGGAAGCTGGTATTGACTCCTTTAAAATTGAAGGTAGAATGAAGCGACCGGAATATGCAGCAGCAGTATCTTACCTTTATCGAAAATATGTAGATTTGTATCAGGAGATAGGAAAAGAAGAATATGTAAGATATATAAAGGGAAACCAATTCAAAGAAGATATGTTAATCCTTCAGGATGTATATAATCGAGGCGGTTTTTCTCAGGGATATGGTAATACGTATAATGGAAAGAATATGATGGCACTATATCGTCCAAACCATAGTGGTGTCTTGGTTGGAGAGGTAAAGTCTATGAAGGGGAGCCAAGTGACCATTGTAGTAAAGGAGAAGATCCATGCACAGGATATCTTGGAAATTAGGTGCATGGAAGAAGATGGGTATGAATTTACCGTAAAGGATCCTCATAATCCCGGTGATCTTCTCGTAACCAATGTGGGTAGAAGGCCTGATACAGGAAAGGATGCGAAGGGTGCTGGTAAGCGTATAACAAAAAATATGGGGCTAAGCTTTAAAATAGGTGACCCGGTATATCGCACGAAGAATAATGTGTTACTAAATTCCTTGGCGGAGGACTATATACAAAAGGAGAAAAGACTTGGAATTACCGGTTTATTAAGGGCTAGAGTTGGAGAAAAACTTAATTTTACTGTTAATTATCAAGAGATTAGTGTTACTGCCTATCAAGAAATAGTTCAAGAAGCTTTAAAACAGCCAATGACAAAGGAAAAACTCTTAGCTCCTCTTGAAAAAACGAAGGATACACTCTATTATTTTGAAAAATTAGAACTGGAAGCGGATGATCATATCTTCGTACCGGTGGCTTGGTTAAACGAAATTCGAAGGGAAGCAATTAATCTCCTTGCTCTAGCTGTTGCAGGTAGATACCGAAGAGAGAATTTACAAAGTGAAATGATAGAAGCCAAAGCCAAAGTGGAAGCAAAGGTAGTTACAAAAGCAGAATCGAAAGAAGAATACAACCAAGAACTAAAAATAAATCAAGCTACTTCTTATGGAATTAGTACCTATATCAAAACCTATGAACAATTTAGGGTTGTATTAAATACACCTGAGATAAGCTCCATTTATGTAGAATATGATAACTTTACCGTGAAAGAGCTCCTTAGGATGATGGAAGAAGTAGAGAAAGGAAACAAAGATTTCTATTTATCACTTCCTCATATTTGCAGACTTTCCATATATGATAGGTTAAAAAAAGATTTAAAAGAAATAATAGTGGATAGGAACATTCGTGGATTTCTTGTTAAGAATTTTGAAGAAGTAGCTCTGCTTCAATCGTTAATGAAGAATATAGACAATAAAAAAGAGATCATTCTAAACTACAATATGTATACTTACAACAAAGAAGCGAAGAGTTTTTGGAAAAAGGAAGGTATAACCCATTATACAGCTCCAATGGAACTGAATTATCAGGAGTTAAAGGCACTTGGAATTGAAGATAGTGACATGGTAGTATATGGGTATCTTCCGGTTATGGTGTCCGCTCAGTGCTTATTTAAAAATACGCAGGGTTGTAGAAAGCAAAAAGCAGAGGATGGCAAGTTAGAAGCTAATCAATCCGGTTATATTACGGACCGTCTGGGTAAAAACTTTTTTGTTCAGACAAATTGCCGTGACTGTAACAATACAATTTATAACGGACAAGCAATGGCTTTATTCAAACAGTCAGAAGAAATTAAGATGCTTAATCCAAGGAATATAAGACTGGATTTTACGATGGAAGATATTTTGGAGACTCAAAAAGTAGTAGATTTATTTGTAGATCGATTCCTTTATGGGAATGATAATCATAAAGAAATCACCGAATATACAACGGGTCATTTTAAACGTGGTGTTGAATAAGTGTTTCTTTGTCTTTTAAGGGGAAGAACCATTATCTAGAGCAGAAAAAATAGATTTTTTGCTCAAGATAGAAGAACGGCAGGTGAAATCATGAATTTAATAGTAGAGCTAATAAAATATCTGATGATATTACTAATTGGAATCTATACGTATTATAGTTTTAAAGTTTTTCGATTAAAGAATAAGAGGCAACAGAATCAAGTTTATACCATACTCACCTTCATTATCTTTGCTTTGCACTTCGTAGGAAGTGCTACCTTACTTTTACAGATTCAGAGTTTGAAGCTGGTGTATTTATATGGTGCGGAGGTACTCCTATTCATACTTGTTTTGATTTTTTATCGAATCTTTTATCCAAAACTATCAAAGCTCTTAATGCGAAATATGCTGATGCTTTTGGCAATTAGTTTTATCATGCTTACTAGACTGAACTATGATATGGCGGTAAAACAGGTGGTTATAGTAGCAATTTCTTTCGGAGTCTGTCTTTTCATACCTTTGATGATGAAATCCTTCGGATGGCTACGAAAGCTTGGCTGGGTATATGGAGCCCTAGGCATCCTCTTGCTAGTTGTTGTTTTAGTAGCAGGTGTAACCAACCGAGGTGCTACTAACTGGCTTGAGATTGCCGGATTTACCTTTCAACCTTCCGAGTTTGTGAAATTATTATTTGTATTAAGTATTGCTGCCTTATTTCATGAGGGTACCAATTTTAAACGTGTGGTTCTTATAACAGCAATGGCAGCAGTACATGTATTGCTTCTTGTAGTTGAAAAGGATTTAGGCGGCGCACTCATTTTCTTTATAACATATTTATTTATGCTATACGTGGCAACGGCAAGACCTCTGTATCTATTCTCCGGATTAATTGCTGGAAGTTTGGCAGCTTATGTTGCATATCATTTATTCTCCCATGTGAGAATTCGCGTGGTGGCATGGCAAAATCCCTTTCAATACATTGATAAGGAGGGATACCAGATTACGCAGTCCTTATTTGCGATTGGAACCGGCGGGTGGTTTGGAATGGGCTTAAATCGAGGTCTACCAACCTCCATACCTGTAGTAGAAAGCGATTTTATCTTCTCCGCAATCTCGGAGGAACTTGGTGGACTGTTTGCAATCTGTATTATATTAATCTATCTAAGCTGTTTTGTTATGTTTATCAATTTGGCATTGCAATTAGAGGATGTATTTTATCGTTTAGTTTCCATCGGTTTTGCTGTAATGTTTATCTTTCAGGCGTTTTTATCCATCGGAGGAGTAATCAAATTCATTCCGTCAACCGGTGTTACACTGCCGCTGATTAGTCAGGGTGGTAGTTCGGTATTTACAACAATCACTATGTTTATGATACTGCAAGGTGTATACATGAGGGATAAATCAAAGAAGAATATGGAGTACGGGGAAGTCGCCAAAATGGAGGATAGGCAATGAGTTTATTAAAACATAAGGATACGAAAAAGCCAATCTTTAATATCATCTATGTTTTTGTTGGGTTAGTCATTCTTACGATGGGTTATTTTACGTACTTTATAATTGCCAGAAGTGATGAGGTAATTAACAGTACCTACAATAAACGTCAGGAGATACTGGCTAATCGAGTTATTCGAGGTGAAATACGTTCTGCTAACGGTGAAGTGTTGGCACAAACCGTAGTAGACGAAGAAGGCAATGAGACAAGAGAATATCCCTACGGGGCTGTTTTTGCACATGTAGTAGGTAGATTTTCAAAGGGCAAAGCAGGCATCGAAGAGTCAGATAATATACATCTTTTAACTTCAAATATGAATTCTTTTGACGTTATGTATGCTGATTTAATCGGAGAAAAAAGCAAAGGGGATAATGTCATTACTACACTAGACACAAAACTACAGCAAATAGCTTATGATGCTCTTGGTAATTACCGAGGTGCTGTTGTTGTAATGGAACCCTCCACCGGGAAAATACTAGCTATGGTATCAAAGCCCTCTTATGATCCGAATGAGATTGACCAGATTTGGGAGGAAATAGTTGCCGATGAGCAAACAGAATCTGTTTTATTAAATCGTGCTACGCAAGGACTATACCCTCCCGGCTCCACATTTAAAGTATTAACTGCTTTGGAATATATGCGGGAAAATGCAACTTATCCTAATTATGAATATAATTGCGATGGTAGTATAGAATATGAAGGAATGACAATTCATTGTTATAACAATAAAGCACATGGAGAGCTGGATTTACCATTATCCTTTGCAAAATCTTGTAATACTTCCTTTGCATCTATTGGTCAAAATATTAATATAGATAGTTTTTATAAACTGTGCAATGACTTTTTATTTAATACTAATTTACCGATTGACATTACTAGCAATAAAAGTAGTTTTACGCTTCAAAAAGGAGTATCCGGTGTTAAGGAAGCAATGCAGACTGCCATAGGTCAGGGAAATACGCTAATTACACCACTTCATAATGCCATGATAGCGGCTACCATAGCAAACGGCGGTGTTATGATGAAACCCTATGTTGTAGATCGCATTGAAAATGCTGATGGAGGGAAAGTGAAACGCTATTCACCCCAATTGATAGCAAAACCCATGACAGCCCTTGAGTCGGATTATCTTGGTGAAATGATGAGGATGGTAGTTACGGATGGAACAGGCTCAAAGTTAGAGGATCTTAAAGTAGAGGCTGCCGGTAAGACCGGATCAGCAGATCATGGTGGTGGAAAAGCCCATGCATGGTTCATTGGATATGCTCCTTATGATAATCCTGAAATTGCAATAAGCGTCATTGTAGAGAGTGTCGGAACCGGAAGTGATTATGCTGTACCTATCGCAAAAAAGATCTTTCAAGCATATTCTGAATAGAGAATAATAATATTTTGCATGGAATAATTAGTAGATTGGACTGATTTCCTGATTTAGCATGAATAGACTGCATGATTATTACAGTCTTAGTATTAATAACTTTATCTAAGATATCATTGAAATGGCAAGGCTTCAGACTGAATTTGGTGGATATGGTTATGTTCCTAGTTGATCCTTTGTTAATATTCAATAAAAACAGGTTGAAAACTTAGGCATATTGATGTATACTTTTAGACAGGTAGATGATACACCAAAGGCAGGAGGAATTGCGATGGTTGAAGCAACGAGCTGTGGTGGTGTAGTTATATTCAGAGGAAAGATTTTATTACTGTATAAAAATTATAAGAATAAGTATGAAGGGTGGGTGCTACCGAAAGGAACCGTTGAAGAAGGGGAAGAATATAAGGAGACTGCTATACGTGAGGTATTGGAGGAAGCAGGAACGAATGCATCCATAATCAAGTATATCGGAAAAAGCCAGTATTCTTTTAGCACACCGCAGAATACAGTATTAAAGGATGTTCATTGGTATTTAATGATGTCTGATAGCTATTACAGTAAACCACAACGAGAAGAGTTTTTTATGGATTCCGGGTATTACAAATTTCATGAAGCCTATCACATGCTCAAATTTGCAAATGAAAAGCAGATACTTGAGCGGGCTTACAATGAATATGTTGATTTAAAAAAAAGCAACCTCTGGGGTAATAAAAAATACTTTTAAAGAGTAAGTAGAAGGACTGTCCAAAAAGACAGTCCTTTTTTTGTGCTTTAAAAGGTATTCATAAGTGTTAGACCTAGGTAAAATCCATACACAACAATTAATAGAAGGCCGCCTTTTGTTTTAATAGCAGGTACTTTTTTGTTATAAGCATAATATCCCAGAACAATTAAGATTATAATTAAGGCAGGATAATGGATAAAATAGAAAGTATCCGTTACTACTACACCGCCTCTAGATAAAGCAGCTGAAACTCCTATCACAAATAAGATATTTAATATATTTGCACCAATGATATTCCCAATGGCTAATGCTCCATGTTTATTTTTGGCTGCCGCTATACATGTACTAAGTTCAGGTACACTTGTACCAAAGGCAACAAGAGTAGAAGAAATGATAATATCCGGAATACCAATTCGTTCAGCAATTATTTCAGTCGAGTTAACTAATGTGGAGGCACTAAGGGCAATCACAATGGCTGCGAGTACAATCATTAATAATAAGAAAAGGATATTACCTTTAGGCTTATCCGAAGCTTCGGACTCTTCATCATTCAAACTTTTTTGCTCCTGACGGATGATATAATAAATATAGATCGGAATTAATAGAAGCATTAGTATACCCATCCATTGTGGTATCAACCCTAGATTGCTTGTGATTTTATAGGGGATACTGGGTAGGATTAGAAGAACTGTAGCAATATTTAAAATAGTAATTTTCGAAGAGGTACTCTTATTAAATGGAATACTCCCAAATAAGGATGCTACACCAAGGATTAAACTAGAATTTGTAATGACAGAACCAACAGCATTACCTAAAGCAAAATCTCCATTTCCCTGAAGGGCTGAAACTATGGCCGCTGATAACTCCGGCATAGTAGTACCAAGTGATACAATAGTAACTCCGATAATGAGTTCCGGTAGTGCTAAAAGTTCTGATAATTTTACAGCATTATCAACCAATAGATCCGATGCTTTAGATAATGCGAATAATGATATGAAAAAAATTGCAAGCAAGAATACAAAGTGGGTATTTTCAAATAATTGATACATAATTCATCTCCTCATTCGATGGCTCAAGTTATTTAAGTGTAGTATGTGTGCAAATCAATTAAAGTAAACGATAAGAATAGCAATACTAGTTTTATTAGATCTATTTTCAATCAAAATAATGATAGCCATATGGGAAAATATGGTGTAAAATGTATGTAAAAGAAATGAACTTGCAATGTTAAAATAAGGTTTTATATATGCATATGTTTTTGCTGGTTTTTGAAACAGAAGAAGAGGGGCGCGATGAATAAATTAAGAAAACAAATCGTTTTATTTTTTATATTAGGGTTGTTACTATTTATGAACGTATCCCAATTTGCGATGGGAAATTCTGCAGAGCCCCCATCATTGGTAATACTTGTTAATAATCCGCCAAAGGATTTAAGAATTACTTTGGTATCGAGCGAAAATAAACCGGAAGCAAAAATTAATAAGGTCGCCTGGGAAGGATATTATGTATTTTATTCAAGGGATTTAAGGACTAGTAGTGATTATACATTTCAAGTTACGGCAAATGGGAAAAGTTTTTTATGTAACCTAGGAAGTTCTTTACATGGATACAATAATGTGTATACGCTAGATATCTCAAAGCAACAGATGACACCCGGAAAATATCCCTTTCGTTCGGTGCTCTTGGTATCTCTGAGGGTACTTATAACACTTGTATTAGAAGGATTAATTTTTTGGATTTTAGGGTTTAGAGAAAAAAGAAGTTGGATTGTGTTTTTAATAATCAATTTAATCACACAGGGAGCATTAAATATCTGGTTGAATATCGAAGCCGCCCCCATGCCAAGCTCTTATTTGATCTTTGGTTTAATTTTTGCAGAGTTCTTTGTATTCTTAACGGAAATGATCGCATTCCCCATCTTTATTGATGAATATAAGAAGGGACATATTATACTTTCTACCTTTTTTGCAAATTTCATTAGTTTGATTGTCGGAGGGTATATAATAACGCTATTACCAGTTTAGATAGCATGTGAAGTAAAAGTATTTCAGTAGATTAAATTTCAGTTGTATCAATTTCAGTCAGATCAATTTAAGAATTAATAATAAAGGAGGAATAGCAATGAGTAATGATAATAGTAAGGAAGGTAACAGTAAACATGGTATTTTTAAAAAAGGTACGGACTTATGGAAAGGCAACACAGAAATACTAATTTGGCTTCATGTTATAATTGATGCCGGTATTATAATTTTTGCTTTCATTCTTGCATATTATTTAAGATATAATGTTTTTCCTGTAAAGGCTGGAGATTATTATTACCCCATTGAGAATTATATGGAAAAGCTAATACATTTGATTCCCTTTTACCTTTTTTGCTATTATGTTTTTCGCTTATATACCATGAAGCTTGGAAATCGCAAATGGATTGAGGTTACTAACATTATCTTAGCGAATATTGTTGGAATGGCACTCTTTA
This sequence comes from Bacillota bacterium, assembly GCA_023389295.1. Taxonomy (GTDB): domain Bacteria; phylum Bacillota; class Clostridia; order Lachnospirales; family Lachnospiraceae; genus Mobilitalea. The sequence continues at coordinate 2,840 of JAEWEO010000331.1, read as the reverse complement.
TCTTAATCTTATATATTCTTAAGGCAAATGATGTTTCACGTATTTTGTTATTTCTATTTATGATGATTAATATTATCCTTACTATATGTGCAAGAAGACTGATATCTTATGCTTTAAGTGCTACCAGAAGAAATAAAATTAATGGTCATGCATGAAGAAGGTGTAGACATTCGCAGATTTGATAAGTTAATAGCAAATGCTCTACTTAAATAAGGCTAAATTATTTTGGGGGATACCATGAGAATGGTATCCTCTTTTATGATAGATTCAGATTAAGCTTGGCAGTATTTTTTGAGAAGAATCAATTTTGTGATTTGGTTCTTTTTTTATATCATGTTATAATAAGGATGTTTCAATAAATAGATTAAGAAAACCTAATTATTATAGTGAAGTTATAGATTTGAGATAGACACATGAGGAAGGAACATTATGGAGCAATCAGAACTAGTTGAAATGGTTAGAAATAATCCACATGCCATAATATCAATCGCTAATCCTACGGATGAGATGAAATTAATTGCTGTAGGGAAAAATGGACTTTTGTTAGAATACATAAATAATCCTACGCTTCAGATGCAAGAAATAGCAATCGAGAATAATGCCAGGGGGATTAAATTTATCAGTAATCCTACAGAGAATATGATGATGAAAGCGGTAGGGGATAACTGGGTTAACCTAGAGTATATAAAAAATCCAACGGATAAGGTAATTAAAGTAGCCATAAAGCAAGCCGGTTGGGCTATTAAATATGTTAATAATCCAAGCGAAGAATTGCAACTATTGGCTGTTAGAAAGAATTATGATTCAATTAAATTTATAAAAGAGCCCTGTGCAAGTGTGCAAGAGGAGGCGGTAAGTCTTAATTATGAAGCCTTAAGATTTATCAAAGCTCCCACACAAGAGGTAGAACTATTAGCTATTAAGAAGAATGAAGGCGCAATTAATTTTATTAATGACTTGAATAAAAATAAAATACTGAAATTTTTGAAAATAAATATTTTAGTACTGAAATACGTAATTAAGGAAATTACAGAAGAGGAATTAGAAGGAGTATTAAAGGAAGTATTGTCAAAGGAAGACGTGGAAGAAAAATATGTTAGAGATTATCTAAATTATAATACCATAGAAGATAGTGTTATTAAGAGGATGGACAAAATTATGTTTCTTTCCAAATATGGAAGTAAAAAGGCAAAGAAAATAGCAGTAGATGAAAAACTAAAGTTGAACTAGAAGAAAAGTAAAGTTAAACTAGCTAAATAACTAGGATGAACTAAGAGTGAAAAATCTATAAAGCTTTCACTCACAAAGTTTATGCCGCGTAATTAGAGTGTAACATACTTATTTGGCACAAGCTTTAGATGCACAGAAAACGTGCTTAGGAATGGAGAAAAAATGAATTTTATAGATACATTAAAGAGTGTTAACTTAGTACTGGCTACCGGAGAGGTACCTCTAGTCGTTGGCGAAAGTGGAATAGGAAAAACTGCTTTGGCTAAAGAAATAGCAAAAGAAAACAACTGGAGTTTAATTGTTATTGACGGAAATCTTCTGAAAGAAGGAGAAATCGGTGGACTTCCAACCATCGAATCCTATGTCGGAGTGAATGGTCAGGGAGAAAAAATAGAGAAAAAAACTACGGTGTATGCAGTTCATAATAAACTTAGAGAAATTGATGAGGAAATAGCAAAGAAAAAGACAGTCCTTTTATTTATTGATGAAATCAATCGTTGTGAACATACGGTACAGCAGGAGCTTATGAATTTGATTTTAAATAGAGAAATCAATGGCTATCAATTACCTGATGGTGTAAAAATATTAGCGGCAATGAATCCATCTGATAAATATGGTTCAGGGTTTGATTACCAGGTTGTTGACATGGATGCAGCGCAAGAGAATAGATTTGTATGGCTCTATATGGAACCGGATTACGTACAGTGGCTTAGTTGGGCAATGGAGGCAGACATTGATCAAAAAGTGATTGATTTTATTGTAACCTTCCCAGAATATTTACACAAAAAAAACGAAGATAATATCAGCGCAACTCCTAGAAGCTATGAAAGGATTTCAAAGGCTTATAAAATATATAAGGAGCAAAAAGATTCCATACCTAGATTGGTGTTTCTAAACGTTCTAAAAGGGAATGTAGGGAAAATGATTGCAGAAGAGTTTATTGGCTTTGTTGAATCTGATTATAGTCCATTATTATCCTACGAAGATATTTATGTAGGGGAGGAACTATCCCAATTAATCACAGAAAAAGTTAAAACAGAAAGTCATACAAGACTTTATTTATCCGCAAAGAATATTTTAAAAGCCCTAGAAGCAAACATAAAGAAAGATGCTTTTGATACGAGTGAAAAGATAAATCGATTGATAGAGTTTTTAAACCTATACCCAGTAGATTTAATGGTTGGAATCATGAAGGATATTAAGAATAGTTACCCTGTTATATACGAACATGCCTTAGAAAAGGAAGCCTTTGTGGAATTATATTTTGATGCTTATACATCAATGAATGGATAGTATAGCAAAATGTTTTATAACAATTGAGGTGCAAGAAGAGGTGGCATGGAGGTGAACCTATGGTGACTAATTTTGATAACCAAGTAAAAGAGCTTCGAGTAAGAACGAAAGATATAATGAATCATTTGAGAGTAAATCATCGAGGTGAGAAATCAGAGATAACTATCCCGGAGGATTTTAAAAGAGATTTTTTTGCACTCGTAGATAAGGTTAATCTAAGCCTCATGGAGGACAAAGATAATTTTTATGGTTATTTTTTATTCCAAATGTCAAGAGAAATAAGATTAGACATAGGCAGTCCAACTGCTGTGAATTTT
>JAEWEO010000319.1 GCA_023389295.1 Bacillota bacterium | reverse complement strand
ATGTTGGTAAGTATACCGGAATCTATTATATGTTTTCTATGTCATCTCAAATTGTTACACCCATCGTATCCGGAGCATTACTGGAGCATGTTTCCTACCGTACATTATTTCCTTATGCAGTAATCTTCTCACTGGCATCCCTTTGCACTATGTTATTTGTACATCATGGTGATTCCAGACCACCAAGAAAAAAAGACATGATGGAGAACTTTGACGTTGAAGACTAGATTGGAGAACGAGGATGTTAATCGTGGTATTAGAAATTATTTTAATTATGATGGGTGTTGTTGCAGTATTGTATTTGCTTGCAATAATGCCAAAGTTATCAAAAAATCCAAGGATGGAAGACTTGGATGGATGGTTGTATGCACATAGAGGACTACATGATAATCATTCTAATGCGCCGGAGAATTCTTTGCGAGCCTTTGAACTGGCAGTAGAGCGTGGCTACGGGATTGAACTTGACGTTCAGCTTACAAAGGATTTAGTTCCTGTAGTGTTGCATGATTATAATCTAAAACGTGTCTGCAACGAAGACTTTAAAGTGTCAGAGCACACCTATGAGGAATTGAAGCGATTTCATTTATTTATGTCCCAGGAAAAAGTACCTACATTAGAAGAGGTTCTATCGTTGGTGAATGGCAAGGTACCACTGATTATTGAACTAAAAATTCCTTGGAAGGCTGATAAACTAGGGAAAGCCGTATCCGATCTCCTTAAGAATTACAAAGGCCTTTACTGCATTGAGTCGTTCAATCCACTCGGCCTCATTTGGTATAAGAAGAATTATCCTGAGGTGGTCCGTGGACAGCTGGCTACGGATTTTATTCGAGAGAAGACGAAGGGAAGTAAGTTTCAGTATTTTGTGCTAAAGCACTTGTTGTTAAACTTCATGGCAAAGCCGGACTTTATTGCTTACCATCATATTTATAAGAAAGATCTATCTTTTACTATTTGCCGAAAGCTATATAAGGCAAAGACTGTGGCATGGACCATTCAGTCTCAGGAGGACTTAAATAACTGTGGCAAATACTTTGAGTGGTTTATCTTTGATAGCTTTATCCCCGAGGAAGGGACGAAGAAGGACTAAATGATAAAATGGAGGGAAATACATTGTAAGTATAAACAAAGATAAGTTGGGAATGATTCTTTCATGACCAAAAAAAGGGGTGCTTATCTATGTTTTTATTTACAATACTCTGTGTGATTGGACAGCTTTGGTGCTTATCAAATCTATTAATGAAGCCAAGAATGCTGTCCTATGATAAGGGGTTTCAACGAGAGGTGCAATGTAATAAATTTAATGAAAAGAAATACCGAGACCGAGTGAAGGAAATATTCCGTTTAAAATCAGATTATGGATACATTCTTACTTGTGAGCTGGTGGAATGTCCTGACAACAAGGAGAAAAAAATTGCAATACTTTGTCATGGGCTAGGCTACGCAAGATATGGTAGCATCAAATACATGGAATTGTTTTTGAAGCTCGGATTTACAGTACTGATCTATGACCACCGAAACCATGGAGAAAGCGGTAAGGCTCTAACGACCATGGGATATTATGAGCGATATGATCTTAAAAAGGTTGTGGACTGGTGTTATGAGAGATATGGTGAGAATTGTAAGATCATAACCCACGGTGAATCCATGGGTGCGGCGACAGTATTAATGCACCTGGGAATTGATGACCGAGTAAAATGTGCCATTGCAGACTGTGGATACTCTGATTTGAGGCTTCTGTTAAAGCATCAGTTAAAACAATTTTATCATCTTCCCAGGTTTCTGATACCGGTGGAAAGTTGTTTGACCTATTTAAGAGCAGGCTACTGGTTTAAAGAGGTATCACCCATCCATATCGTATGTCAGACGGATACCCCAATCTTATTTATTCATGGAAAAATTGATATTATGGTTCCTGCATCTATGTCAAAACAGATGTATCTGTTAAAGAAGAAAAACAAAGCAATCTATCTAGTTGCTAAAGCAAAACATGCAGAAAGCTATTGCGTGAATAAAAAAGGTTATGAACATAGTGTGAAGCTATTTTTAAACCGGTATTTTGATCAAAGTGAAAAGCATTAACTGGGAAAGTTGATCCGGAGGCTATATGGATCATAGGTAGATGTGTAATGTAATAAATTTGGAAAAAAGATAGACGACAGTTATGATATACAAACGCCCATGGCGCCGTCATGAAATAAAAAAAGAGGGTCACACTGTTAGCATAATACAACGTGTGACCCTCTTTTTGTGTAGATTTGACAATCTAACTCATTTTATTTATGGGCTGGCTTATAGAATTAATCTTGTTCCTGGGAAGCCATCTTCATAGCACGAACCTTTAAGGATAAACCAAAGAGGTTAATGAAGCCTTCTGCATCCTTATGATTATAAAGCTCGCCGGTGGTGAAGGAGGCAATGCTTTCATTATATAAGGAATAAGGGGAGGTAGTGCCCTGCTTAATGATATTGCCTTTGTATAACTTAAATTTTACTTCACCGGTTACATATTCTTGAGTTACTTCGATAAATGCCTGGTAAGCCTCTCTAAGAGGAGTGAACCATTTACCTTCATATACAATATCAGCGTAACGGTTGCTAACTTCTTTTTTAGCGGAAAGGGTTGCACGGTCGAGAATTAATTCCTCTAATTGTGTATGAGCCTCCATAAGAATGGTTCCACCGGGGGTTTCATATACACCGCGAGATTTCATACCAACTACACGGTTTTCAACAATATCAACGATACCAATGCCATGCTTGCCACCGATGGTGTTCAATTCTTTAATGATATCAACAGCTGACATTTTCTTACCATTCAAAGCGGTAGGAGTGCCTTTTTCAAAGGAGAGACTGACAGTCTCACCCTCCTCGGGTGCTTTTTCCGGTGCAACACCAAGTACTAACAAGTGATCGTAGTTCGGTGCACAGGCAGGGTCCTCCAGTTCTAGACCCTCGTGGCTGATATGCCAGAGGTTACGATCTCTGGAGTAACTGTTATCAGCAGAGAAGGGAAGATGGATTCCGTGTTTTTCACAGTATTCAATTTCTTCTTCTCTGGAGGACATGGTCCAGATTCTCCAGGGAGCTATAATCTTAAGATCAGGAGCAAGTGCCTTAATCGTTAATTCAAAACGAACCTGATCATTTCCTTTACCGGTGGCACCATGGCATATTGCAGTAGCGCCTTCCAAACGTGCTATTTCAACCAAACGTTTTGCGATAACAGGTCTTGCCATAGAAGTACCTAATAAGTACTTATTTTCATAGATTGCATTGGCTTTTACACAGGGAACAACGTAGTCGTTTACAAACTCCTCTACAACATCTTCAACGTATAATTTGGTTGCGCCGGACAATTTTGCACGTTCCTCCAAACCATCCAGCTCATTGCCCTGACCCACATCGATGCATACACACACTACTTCATAATCATAATTTTCCTTTAACCAGGGGATGATAGCTGTAGTATCGAGACCACCGGAATAGGCAAGAATAACTTTTTCTTTCATAAGAATACCTCCTATATGTATTTAATATTTATTATTGGAATATTTATAACTATTTTCAAGTCATGATTAAATATACATCATATTTTATTATTATGCAATAGTAAAATGCATAAAAGTATAAAAATACATTTAGTAGTTCATAACGAAGATCTCTTAGATAACTCTTTACTTATGGTTGACATATCTTATAATAAAGAAAGAGATAGATTAACATCGCTAATCATAGAATCAGGATGAGAATAAGTAACTGAGTAAAAAGTAGTAGAATAGAGTGATAGAGTAAGAAGGTAGTAGATGAGAGTTGAAATTTGAAAAAGAAAACAGAAGAAGGAAGGTAAACAGATGTATCAAGTAATCTTAGCCTCGGAATCACCGAGAAGAAAAGAAATTATGGGACTTTTTGATATCCCATTTGAAGTAATTACGGCTAACGTGGAGGAGGTTGTAACAGAGAAAGTCCCGTCTGAAATGGTACAAGCGATCGCAAAGCTTAAGACAGAAGCTGTATTGATATCTGACCGGTTGCAAAGGGAAGGTCAGAAAGAGATCATTATGATTGGTGCGGATACAATGGTATTTTGTGATGGTATGGCACTTGGTAAGCCAAAGAATGAAGAGGATGCAGTCCGTATGCTTTTGATGCTTTCTGATAATACACATGAGGTATATACCGGAGTCAGTATTATAATAAGAGATAAAGCGGGAATGCTGGAGCGAATATCCTTTGCTGTTGCCACTAAAGTGGTGGTATTACCTCTTACCATGGAACAAATTAAGGATTATATTGCTACAGGTGAACCTATGGACAAAGCCGGTGCTTATGCTATCCAAGGAAAGTTCGGAGTCTTTATTAAAGAAATAATCGGTGACTATTACAACGTGGTAGGTTTTCCAGCTTCACGAATTTATGAAACTTTGCTGCAAAAAGGAATCGATCTTAAAAAAATAAAATAGAGTATTGCATAAAATTAAACTCCGATGTATAATTATGAATAAATCGAGGTAAATATATTCATCGCATTGCATTTATATTTACTATTATTAAAGAAGAACTTAACGCTAGAGATATATTTTAGAAAGTTCATTGGAGGTTAATATGAAAATAATAGATGGTGGAGTTACGGCAGCGAAGGGCTTTATGGCAACCGGAGTTTATGCAGGTATTAAGAAAAAGAAAAATGATATGGCGCTTGTTTATTCAACGGTGCCGGCGGTGGGAGCTGGGACCTTTACAACCAATGTTGTAAAAGCAGCTCCGGTAAAATGGGATATAAAAATCACAAAGGAAAGTCCATTTGTTCAAGCGGTGGTGTTAAATAGTGGTGTGGCAAATGCCTGCACTGGTGAACAGGGTGATTACAATAATGAATGCATGGCTAAGTATGTCGCAGAGGCTATGGATATTCCTCTTACAGCGATATATACGGCATCAACCGGAGTAATCGGTAAGCAGATGCCCATGGATGCAATCAAGGCCGGGGTCTTACAGTTAAAGACTGAACTATCGGATACCAGAGAGGGCGCACTACTTGCAGCAGAAGCAATTATGACTACGGATACCTATTCCAAGGAAAGTGCAGTAAGCTTTGAAGTGCAAGGTAAGATCGTTCATATAGGAGGCATGGCGAAAGGCTCCGGTATGATCCATCCGAATATGGCTACCATGTTAAGTGTGGTTACAACGGATATTTCAATCAGTAAGGAACTTCTAATGGAGGCATTAAGTGCTGATGTGAAAAAATCCTTCAATATGATCTCCGTAGATCGGGATACCTCTACCAATGATTCTTTTGTTGTTTTGGCAAATGGCTTAGCGGGAAATGACATGATTACGCAGAAGAATGAAGACTATCAAATGTTTTGCGAGGCACTTAATTCTGTAACTACGGACCTATCTAAGAAAATGGCTGCAGACGGTGAGGGAGCAACAAAATTATTTGAAGTACAGGTCATGGGTGCTAAGGAAGAAGAACAGGCAGTAATACTTAGTAAATCCATAATTACTTCTAATCTGGTGAAGACAGCGATCTTTGGAAATGATGCTAATTGGGGACGAATTCTCTGTGCTATGGGATATGCCGGAGTAGACTTTGACCCGGATCTGGTGGATCTTTCAATTGAGAGTGTGGACGGTAAAATCAAGCTGGTAGAAAACGGAATGGCAACGGATTATTCGGAGGACATAGCAACGCAAATTCTTTCAGCAAGTAAGATGAAAGCAACCGCGGATTTAAAATTAGGAAATGCTACTGCAACAGCCTGGGGCTGTGATCTTTCCTATGATTATATTAAAATTAACGCGGATTATCGCTCATAACATTATGATTTAAAGTATCATTGTAAGACAATACTACACGAACAGGCCGGAAAGGAATAATGAATGGAACAGATGGATCAAATTATACTAAAAGCTCAAACGCTCATTGAAGCACTACCATATATTCAAAAATTTAATCAAAAGAAGGTGGTTGTTAAGTATGGTGGAAGTGCCATGCTGGATGAAAATCTTCAGTTGAATGTAATAAAAGATGTAGCTCTACTTAAACTAGTTGGTATGCAGCCCATTATTGTACATGGTGGAGGGAAAGAGATTACTAAGTGGCTTGGATTTATGGGCCATGAATCCAAATTCGTGGAAGGGCTTCGTGTAACGGATGACCAGACCATGGAAGTGGCTGAGATGGTACTGGGGAAGGTAAATAAGAACCTGGTACAGTTGGTGGAGAAATTAGGTGTAAAGGCCGTAGGTATCAGCGGCAAAGATGGTAGTACCTTAAAGGTGGAAAAAAGAATAGTAAACGGCCAAGATATTGGTTTGGTTGGTAATGTGAAGGAAGTAAATGTAGAGTTAATCAATACCTTAATTGATAATAATTTCATCCCGGTTATAGCGCCTATTGGTTTGGATGACAATTACCAGAACTATAATATTAACGCTGATGATGCTGCCTGTGCCATAGCGACAGCAATCGGAGCTGAAAAGTTAGTGTTTCTTACGGATATAGAAGGAGTTTATTCAGATCCTCAGGATAAAAATAGTCTTATATCAGTTCTAACACTTGATCGAGCGGAAGAACTCTTTGAGAGTGGATTTATTGGCGGGGGAATGCTACCAAAACTAAAGAACTGCGTAGATGCTGTACGCAACGGAGTATCCAGAGTACATATTTTAGATGGAAGAATAGAACATTGCTTATTGTTAGAGTTCTTTACGAACAAAGGCATCGGAACTGCTATTGTAGATAAATCAAGTGTTTATGAAAATGAAACTGTAATATGATTGCGATATCAAATTGAAAATACAATAACTTTCGAATACATCAAATTCATGATAGAAGCATTAACAATGAAAGATACTTTGACATAATCGGATTGTTTCATTGGTAATGCTTTGATAGGAGGGAAAAGAGTTTGGAACAATGGAGTAAAAAAGCAGATGAGAATCTAATGTATACCTACAATCGCTATTCTATCGTCCTGGACAAAGGCGAGGGAATGTACCTATATGATATCAATCAAAAAAAATATTTGGATTTTGCAGCCGGAATTGCTGTATTTGCCTTTGGATATCATTATAAGGATTATGATGAGGCATTAAAGACACAAATTGATAAATTGTTGCATACCTCCAATCTTTTTTATTCGATACCAACCGCAAATGCAGCAGAAAAGTTTAATAAGGCTTCTGGAATGGATCGTGTGTTTTTTACAAGTAGCGGAACAGAAGCCATAGAGGGTGCAAT
>JAEWEO010000294.1 GCA_023389295.1 Bacillota bacterium | reverse complement strand
TGTCAAATCTGAATATGTATTAAAGGCATTAAAAGAAGATGCTCCCAACATTGATTATTTCATGATCTTGGGGCATCCTCATTTATTTATTACTACCTAATAACAATTGTTTTCGCTAAATGCGAGTGTAAATAAAATTAAACATTTCCCCTTAAACTTTCAAAGGTTTCGTAAATATTTAATCTACCAAATCCCCATATCCTATTGGGGTAGACTAATGAAGGTGAACGTTCCGCCCCCCGAAGTAATAGATTTTTCACATCTATACCATCCATATATTGGAGATTACCTCTTACTTTCCCCCATTCTAATAAAATTGCTGCTATTCCAGCTGTATGCGCGGCTGCAATACTCGTTCCTGAGGAAACTACATAGGTATTACCCGGAGATGGACCAATTACATTGACACCCGGAGCCGCCAGACTTGGTGTAAAGCGAAACACCCTGTTGAACCCTCGACTGGCATTGATATAGATACTTTCGTTCGCAGCATCATAAGCAGTCGCTGTGATAGGTATTGGCGCATTTGCAGGCGATGTAAGAGTTGTATAGACTTGAGGCCTTATAAAAAATGTATTTTCATTAATGAATTCACGAATGGGTAGCCAAGAATTAATTTTAAGATCTAAATTTTCTTCACTTTTATAAACGTTAATTCTCCATATTCCCTCACTCGGTTCACTAAATTTTAAAATAACAAGTTGTGCTCCGGATCTTACCCCAGCTATTTGGAAAAAGATATTAATTCTAGTTCGTTCAAAGATAAAAGTGACTAGCCTTTGTTCCCCAATTCTCGGATAGATTCTTGGAACATACTCTCCGCCGGGTGATACTAGATCTATGGAAAAGGTATTAGGAAAATCCCCCCATATCTCCATGATAAAACCCATTTCACCTTCCCCAACATTCAATTCTATGGTATCACTTGTCGTGTTGGAACCTAAAATACTTTCAAAATGACCTCGGCTGGCCCCCTCATTACCGGCTGCAATGGATGCTGAAATACCATCCAACAAAGATATTGACGAAAGATAGTTATCTAAGGAACCAAGACCGTCATGGGCTCCTTGAGAGGTTCCTAGTCCAATGCAAATTGATAGAGGTCTTTGATTTAGAATTGCTGTCTCAATTAAGTACCTTACACCCAACATGATGTCGTTTTCCTGATAGCAAATAGCACCTTCTTTTATTAAATAGAGATCTCTAAAGTTTTGCTTTGCCGGTTTTAATTTAACTGCAACTATCTCCGCATCAGGAACAACCCCTGAAAAGTCATTCTCACGACTAATATTACCGGCAGCAATCCCTGCCAAAAATGTACCATGTCCGATATCATCCGTTGTTGGTACTACAGAAAGAGGATCCGCGTTTTGCAACGCTTCATTAATTTCATCCCTTGTATACACCGTACCATAATTCAATCCCACCGGTGTATTCCCTGTTTGTATTGATTGATCCCATATGGATAATATCTTACTGGTTCCATCGGCATTAAGAAAGGCACTATGAGTATAATCAATGCCAGTATCCACTATTCCTATAAGGACACCTTGCCCAAGTAAGTCTAATCCGGGTATATTACGAAGCCTTCGTACACCTGATTTTTCAATACTTCGATTATCCATTAATCCGAATAGTCGGGGATAAATTCTATAGCCATAGGAATTCAATACACTATCGGGTAAGCTATTGATAGGAACATATACTGATACGTACGTATCATTAATAATGTTATAACATAAATTAACGTCGCTTAATTCTAACCTATGAAGTAAATCATGCCCTACAATATAATCAGCATACTCCTCACTTAATACAACATTTGAACAATCCACATTCATATTTAAGACCAATTCAATATTTTACTAATAATATATGAGGACTTTCTAATTAATTTCGTTCAGTTCAAAATATATCATATAAAATGGGTTTATTTGTAGTTGGAGATAATTACTTGATCAATAATTACATCCTCTGCAGGAACTCCCTTTTCCTCATCTAACTTTTCCACCATAGCGATTTCATCCAGCACCTCATAACCGTCATACACCTGTCCAAAGACAGTATGTAACCGATAAAGCCAAGGTGCGCCGCCTACTTTGCCATATAATTCTATTGCTTTTTTGTTAAAACTAAGATCGTACTTTAATTCTATTTGTTTTAATACTTCTTCATTATAAGTTTGCGATGATTGTACAATAAAGAACTGGCTTCCATTGGTATCTGGTCCTGAATTAGCCATGCATAACGCTCCTCGATAAGGCTGTAATTTTGATGTAAATTCATCCTTAAAGGGTGTTTCCCATATACTCTCTCCTCCACTACCACTACCGGTTGGATCACCACTCTGTATCATAAAATCTTTTATAATACGATGAAATGTTAATCCATTGTAATAGCCTTCTTTGGCGAGAGTAACAAAGTTCTCAACCGCCTTTGGGGCTGCATCCTCAAAGAATCTTACATGGATGGATCCAAAATCTTTAACAACAATCTCTGCAACCGTTTCTCCTTTATGAGGCTTTGCAAACTGATCAATTTCCTTCTTCTCACAACCGGTAAATAGCCCCATCATAAATATAATGCTCATTAATATTGATATTAACTTTTTCATATATAACCTTCCTTACTTAATCTAGTGTAAATTCCAAGTATTTCATAATGTAAGTTTCGCATTTTATCTCAGTAAATATACCTTTGATTATCTGCTATGTCAATATACCTGTTTCACTTTACATAGAAATATAACGATTAGTCTCTTTTTTATCTTCAACTTTTTTCTTTTTTAAAAAGAATTTATTTTCATTATATTTCTTACAATTTGAAGTACATTACATTAAAAAAATCAAATTATATTTCTCACAGTTTGAAGCATATTACTTATAATCCTTTTTTTTACTTAATATCTACCAGAATATAAATTTCAGCCTGTTCATCCCGTCTATCTCCCCAAACATTTATATTGATATTATTTGCTACAACGGTTATTGCTGACAACTCATTCTCTTTCGTATAGGTTAAATCTTTCGTGTCAACCATACTTTCCTGGATATTTCCTTCATATTTCTGAAAGATCTCCTTTAGTTCAAAGCGGTTGATCTCAGTATTACCTTGATATACAACAAGGATAGGACTTGCGTTCTGCTTAACTTGAAGTGAATATTCTAAACCGTTCTTTTCAAATTGGTAAGTAACTTCTTCTGTATTATAACTATAAACGAAGGTGGATGCCATAAAATCATAACCTTCAATAGGTATTGGTTCACTAGTGTCCCTAATAATCATAACGTATTCTGAATTGTTCTGTACTTGACCATAGGGATCAAAACCAAAGGTCTCGGCGAAGTTATGCGTCTTGGAATATTGATTCAACCATATAATTTCCTTGCTATCTCCCATCTGATCAAGATAGTCTACTGCCGATACGATGATTTTACGATGTTTCTCAGAGACGCTGGAATTAGGTACTATGATATCATTGACCAACATATTATTTTGCTCCAGAACATTTACCAGTCGATTAACCTGCGAAATTCTACTGATTGTAAACGCATTGGTAAAGGGGAGAATGGAAATAACTGATAGTGCAATTAAAATCGGAGCAATCAACCCATTCTTTTCTACCGGCTTTATGGAAAATAATATTCCGACTACCGTCGCAAATACCCCGAACATAATGACATAATAGCGACCGTAAGTGACCCCCACCTCTTCTATTTTAAGAACAGAGGCTATGGTCTGGAACAACACGACAGGAATAAGTATCTTTGGAAATATCATACGAAAATACTTACTAAAGGCATTACTCATGGTACTTGCCAGTAAGTATACTATAAGAACAATAATTGAGTAACTTACAAGAAGCGGCTCCATTAGATTATCTTTCCAAAAATCTCCTGTTATATTCATAAGAATATAGATCAGCAGTATAATAGTAAATACGGATGTAATCGGAATAAAGACATAGGATACTAAGGCCTCCAAAAACTTTGTTGGGGAGGTCAAGCGCAACAAATCCTGTGAATTATAGACGTAATTAGATTCTTCCGCAATCATTTCTTTTGAATCCATTTTCTTCATGTTAACTTCTTTTGAATTAGCTTCCTTAACAATCGTTTCTTCTATATTAGCTTCCTTTGCAATAACTTCTCCCGAAATAGCCTCTTCCTCATTCGTATTCTCCTCATGAATACCAGTTGTTTTTTCCTCCTTCTTAAACTTTGATCTAGAATAAAGAGGTATATTCGTAAGAAAGTGAAAGGGTGCCAGTAAAACAAAGATGATGATTGCCGCATACAAATAAGCCTTCTCATTAACAGGAGTAATTAGTCCGTCAACAGCTGCTAGAATAATAGCAACACCAAGGAACAATACTCCTTGAAAAAAGACAGAAGTAAAAAAAGCTTTGAATACTGCCATAAAACTCTGGTTAAAATTAATACCGCTTTTTATCGATGGTATCCATAGGAACAGAACAAGTAATAGGAAGAATATAACGGTGGTACGTATCACCGTATCTATCTTCCAATCTATTTGTTGGATGACCAGATAATAAAGAAAGGATAATAAAATTGTAATTCCCATTAGAAGAAAGCGCTGTTTCCTCTGACTGAAAAAACTTTCATAGACTAATTGAAAAACACTATAAATACTCGCACCTAAAAGTAATGAGATCAATAGGTAACTGAGTCTTGGTTGATCATCCCCATTAATAATTGCTATATATGTTAGTACAGCGATGAACAGTAAGAATATCGTTAGTGGAAAACGGTTCATGGTGTCCATAAAACCTAACGCTTTTTCTCTTATTCGCATGAATTGTTTCATATATCATCCCTCCCTTGGTTGATCAGCATTCGAAATCGAAGCTATATAAGTAATTGTATTTGGTTATGCATTATTATATCATACTATGTTAATTTTACCATTAAGAATATCTACTCATGCAGTAATAAAATAGAAATCCATTTACTTTTTTAGGTAAAAGTCACAAATGACAAAGTTTTTTTAATTTTTTCAAAAATTTACACGATTCCACTTTACAAAACCTAAGAAATGTGATTTAATATAAAAAATCCCAGGAGGTAAATTAATAATGGCTACAAAGAAACATCAACCTGTCGGCTACTTGCCCGACGAAAATCCCCCGATCGTGGAACTTATCTTATTTGCATTACAGCAGATCGTTGTAATGTTTCCGGCAACCGTTCTTGTTGCTTTAATTACCGGCTTCCACGTATCTACAACCATTTTTGCAAGTGGTTTAGCAACTCTTTGTTTTATTCTTATTACCGGTAGAAAAATCCCCCTATATTACGGATCCAGTTTTTCCTATATTGCAGCTATTGCTTCTATTATGACAGAAGAAGCTATTGCAGCTAATGGACTCAATACCATGATAGCAACTGCTCAGTTTGGTATCGTAATGTCAGGATTTGTATCTATTGCCGCCGGATTTATTATCAAAGCATCCGGTCGTAAGATCATTGATAAAGTTCTTCCAGCTACTGTAACAGGAAGTATCGCAATGATTATCGGTTTATCTCTTGCAGCTAATGCACTCTCTAATGCAGCTGATTTCCCTAAAGTTGCAGCTAATCAAACCTCTCTCGCACAGAACATGGCATGGATTATTGCCCTTGTTACACTAATTTCCACAATTTTATATTCGGTATATTTGAAGGGCAGGCTGAGTCAGTTGCCTATTCTTTTTGGCCTTTTGACTGGATATGTGGTGGCTGTCATCATTGGCTTGGTAACTGGTATACCTTTTGTTAGCTTCGACAGATCAGGTTTAGATGGAATTATTAATTTACCTGAATTCACTTTACCAAAGCCTTCTTGGGCTGCAATTGCCGCAATTATGCCTATCGCAATAGCAACCATTCCTGAATCTACTGCACATGTATATCAATTAGATATCTATGTAAATGATTTAGCGAAGAAGAAAAAATCCGGTAAGAAATATGATATTGCTGATAAACTCGGTTTAAATCTAATCGGCGATGGTATCGGCGATATCGTATCCGGTATGATTGGTGGACCTGCAGGAACCAATTATGGTGAAAATATCAGTACTATGGCAATATCCAAAGTATTCTCCATCCCCGTACTTATTGCAGCTGCAATCATTACCATGATAATCTCCTGCTTCACACCGTTAATAAATGTAGTATACTCCATTCCTAACGCTGTTATTGGTGGACTTTCCATTTACTTATTCGGTGTAATCGCAGCACAAGGTATCACCATTATGCTTGAACATAAAGTAGATTTATTTAGCTCTAAGAATTTAGCAGTTATTGCTACCATCTTTATCATCGGCCTTGGTGGTACTTATGGTTTTGAGGGTGGTATGATCCCGATGTTTGGACTTCATTTCCCTGCTCTAGCTACTGCAGCAGTATTCGGTATCGTATTAAACTTACTTCTTTCCATCGGTGATAGCAAAGAAGTAAAGGTTACAGAAAGTAACGAGTAATTAGCAAATCAGAACAGTTCTTTAGTTAAATTATGTTTTAAACGAAATGTTATATTACTGCATCATAAATAAGTATTCACATACTAAGGGGAGACAGGCATTCAGCTGTCTCCCCTTTTCATTATCTTATTTTATTTTCATATGGCTGCAAAATATCCAATTCATTAAGACGATCCGTATCATATGCTGTCCAGACAGATGACAATCAATGGTAGTATTATACTGAATATTCTAAAATGAATGTATCACCATAGGACTACATAGTCGCAGCTGTTCTATTGTATAAAATACAATTCAAATCATTTTGATCAAGTTTTAGGGCTTTGGCAAATGCTTCTTTTGCCTTTGCCACATTTCCAAGTCCTAGATTCCCTAGCCCAATGAGATAGCAGCAATGTACTTGATTTCTTTTATCCCAATCCTCTTCAAAAATCATAAAATCCGGCAAGGATACTGCAAAATAATCAATTCGAACCGAATCAAAGCTATGCTGTTCTCCATAATCAATTAATTTGTAAAATCTCGCATTGGCTGCTGCCTTCCTGCCCAGTTTTTTAAGAGCAAGGCCCTGATATAAAATCATATCTGCCGGCTGGTCATTATAATACATCATTCCGGCAGGTTCCTCATTTCCTACTGCTGCCAGTTCATAATATTCCTTAGCTATTTCCTCTTTACCTAACGCTTCATAAGTACAGCCAATATAATAGTTAATATGATTATCTTTTGTCCCTTCTAATTTACCCTCACCAAGATTATCAGGATAGATCAACGCAGAATTTAAGTGTTTTAAAGCATCGTTATAATTTCCCTCTTCCAGTTCTTTCTTGGCTATTTCTAAAAGTGAAGTTTTGTACTGAGCAGTTACTTTCCCTTCCCCGCCTTCCCATGGATGGAATTTATGAACCAGGATGTAATCCAATGCTTTTTTATGCTCACCCATCAGATTTAATAAAGTAACATACTCAATATACATATCATCCCTTTGTTTAAAAATATCCGGATGTGTTTCATATAATACCAGCCTATCTTTTGCCGAAAGATTTAGCTTCCTATATAATTGGTCCAGTTCGAGCATTATCCTGTCATCCGATGGCTCCAAAGCAAAGGCTTTCTCAAGGGCTTCCCTTGCTTTCATAGGCTCTTTATCCTTATTATAGTAGACATGGGCGAGATTTCTAAATACCATACCCTTGGTATCATCTCTTTTTGCACTTAATTCCCATTGTTCTTTTGCTGCCTTATCTTGTTTTTTATCATAATATAAATTTCCTAGCAAATAAGGGGCTTTTGCATCTTTATTATTATTTTCTATTGCATAAGAAAGCACCGGTATATCTTCTAATTTATTTGGGAAGTAATAAAGGTTCTTACGCTCCGTCGCTGCAATTAATGCTTCTTTCGCTTCCTTTACGCGGCCTAATTTATTGCAGTAATATGCTTCATAATATTTTAACATAGGATTATCTTCACTACAAAGTCTTAATACCTCCACCGCCTCCTGATATAAGCCGGATTCCGCATAATCTCTTGCTGCTTGGATAAAGTTCTCAGAAAAATTACGCATAAGAAGAATTAATTCTCCGGTTAATTCTTCTCCTGACCTATTTTTATAAACTACCGGCTTGCTACTGCTAGCTTCCATATGATTATTTCCGAGTTCTAATATTCCTTCGTCTCTTTCATTAATTAATATCTTTTCATAGGCACTAACGTAATCAAAACAGTCGATTTTAAGACTTTCCTCGATAAAGATTTTTGCTTCACTTTTTCGTCCCAACTTTCTTAAAACAACTGCTTTTAGGCCTCTAGCTATGATATTATGGCTATTTTTAATTAATGCCTTCTCTATAAACTCCAAAGCATCCATATACTTTTCTTTCCTTACTGCAATGGATGATAAATAATAAAATGACATTTCCTGCTGTTCATTTGTCCAAGTCGCCTTATAAAAGGCATCATAGGCTTCCTCCCAATGTTCCTGGAAGAATTGGGACAGTCCTAAGAAATAATATGCTTCGCTGTTATATGGATTGGGATTTTTCCATGTCAAACGTTCTATTGCCTTCCTAAAATATCCCTCTGCCTCTTTAAATAATCCACGGCGAAAGATCAGGGAACCGTAAGCATTATTAATCCGGATATCGCCTTTATCCCTTCTTAATCCTTCCAGATAATAATCATCCGGTTCATAAGTAGCATGCCGGTATTGCTCAAGATGTAATCCTATCAGGTATAATTCCTCGTTTGTTCTGATTTCGGACGGGTCTTTGGCTGACTCAGCCGGGCTCGGCAATTTTTGACTTTTAATTTTTATTGGAGTGTAATTTACCAGTAGCCTTTCTGCTTTATCATAAACTTCCACGGTTAAATCTTGCTCAGAATCATAGTATACAGGAATAGTATGTTCATAAATTAAAATAGGGGATATTGTCACTACATCTAGACTGATCATTTCGCCCTTCCTTTTTAATACAATTCTAGCATCTTCATAATTTTCAGTCGCATAGATGCATAGATAAACACTACTTTCCTGGCAAACCATGTTAACCACAGCATGAATGGTGGCATTTTTCACTTCTCCCACAGACTTATACGGCATAAAATATTGCTTGAACGTCTTCTCTTCAAAAGGTTTTAACCAGGTAAAGTCCGGTTGGTTATCCGTATATACTCCGGTCATTAGTTCAATATAAGGCCCATCCTCATCCGTCAGATTGCGATCCCAGGCTTTACCGAAATCTCCATTTCCCCAGGTCCATTGTTTTTTACCCGGTGAGATATGATGGTCTGCCACATGCAGGATTCCTGCCTTTTTCCGGTAATCATATCCACCGACAAAGTCAAAATCCGAAGGTTCTGCCATATAGGAAGTGGGGACCGGTATATTCTTGTATCTGGAAATATCAACACCTTCGCTGTAATCCTTTTTATAATACACGCCGGTTGCTATGGGAAATCTGGAAACATCCCTTTTCCCATGATCCATAACGGCATGGACATCCGGCGGAAATATGGACTGGGTATAATCATTAACCGCCACCGCAGGATTAGCCCACCAAAGAAATGTCTGCGGAAACGGAGTCCTATTGTAAAGCTGTCCTTTGATTTCAATATATGCTTTGTCCGGATATAAAGTAAAAGCCGCAATTCCTTTTGTACCATACATTTGATCCACATCATTCACTATAACCGTCTTGCTTTTATCTTCATTCTCCTGCAATTTATAATCCACCGGTAAAAAAGTAGTCGGCCTATGATGCTGGGGCCAGTTAAACTCAATTCCTCCTGATATCCATGGTCCGGTTAAACCAACCAGGGCCGGTTTAATCACCTGATTATAATATATGAAATCATAATCATTTGTTTTATCATAAGCTCTTTGGATTCTACCTCCTAACTCAGGCAGTATCATAACTTTTATGTATTGGTTTTCAAGATACACGGCACGATATTTCTTATCCACTTTTTCATCACTAATCTTCTCGATAACCGGATAAGGATATACTTTTCCTGAGCCGCCCTGATAGACTCTCTTATCTGAAAAAATCGGATGCTTCGTTGGCTCTCCTATTTCATAGGTAGGAATCGTTACAACTTCTTCCCATACCTTAACTCCATTAAATTCTACCATCAAGCTGATACCCTCCTTTGATTTCTGTATCTAGTTGCATTATACAATGCAATTCTTTCTATTACATTCGTCTTGTTTGCTGATTAATTTTGAAAAATTGCTCTATTATTATTTTATGCTTTAATTTAAGTCGAGAGGATTTTTTCCTTATTGACCTGGTATTCATAATACATTAAAATAACTATTATTGACATTTTTACAGCTAAATAGTTTTAAAATTAGTTATACCTTAAGGAGGTAGTCATATGAAACCAATTGATGTTGGATTGTCCCCTGATTCTGCTATCTATTTTCATACTGCCAGTACACAGGCACAGAAGATGTTCTTCTGCCTTATGTGTACCGGCCATTATTATTGTGATGCCAACTATGCCGTCTCCCGAACTA
>JAEWEO010000260.1 GCA_023389295.1 Bacillota bacterium | reverse complement strand
ATGGAGTTGTCGGCAGCAGTTAATGTACCTGCTGATTTTACTGCGCCTGAAATTCTTTATAAAGAGTTGATTGATAAGATAAGAAGCTATCATCCTTCCGCTGATATCTCCATGGTTGAGAAGGCTTATCATATTGCGGATAATGCACACAAGGACCAGCTTCGTAAATCAGGAGAACCCTATATCATACATCCACTCTGCGTTGCTAATATTCTGGCTGAACTTGAACTAGATAAGGAGACTATCATTTCAGGTATCCTTCATGATGTAGTAGAGGATACGGTATTAACAACGGATCAGATTTCAGAACTTTTTTCTGAAGAAGTAGCGTTACTAGTGGATGGGGTTACTAAGTTAACACAATTAAACATGGACAAGATAGAGCTACAGGCTGAGAATTTGAGAAAAATGTTTTTGGCTATGGCGAAGGATATCCGTGTAATCTTAATAAAGCTAGCAGACCGTTTGCATAATATGCGAACTTTAAAATATATGGTACCTGAAAAACAGAAGGAAAAAGCCAGGGAAACCATGGATATCTATGCACCAATCGCTCAGCGACTTGGTATTAGTAAAATCAAAATAGAACTGGATGATTTATCACTTAAATATCTTGAGCCGGAGGTTTATAAAGATCTTTCGGAGAAGATTGCAACGAAAAAAAGTGAACGTCAGGCCTATATAGACGGAATTGTGGAAGAAGTCAGAGAGCATATAGAGGAAGCAGGAATATCGGCTAATATTGATGGTCGTATCAAGCATTTCTTCAGTATCTATAAGAAAATGGTAAACCAGAATAAGACGCTGGATCAGATTTATGACTTGTTTGCAGTACGAATTGTGGTGGATTCAGTCAAGGACTGTTATGCAGCTCTTGGTGTAATTCATGAATTGTATAAACCAATTCCCGGACGATTTAAAGATTATATTGCGATGCCGAAACCCAATATGTATCAGTCGCTTCATACTACCTTGATTGGTCCCAAGGGTGCGCCGTTTGAGATACAGATACGAACCTACGATATGCATCGTACGGCAGAGTATGGTATTGCTGCCCATTGGAAATACAAAGAGGGACAGGATGGAAAAGGTGGTACCGCCAACGCAGAGGAAGAAAAACTCACTTGGCTTCGTCAAGTACTTGAATGGCAACGGGATATGTCCGATAATAAGGAATTTTTAAGCCTTATTAAGAATGATTTTGATTTGTTTTCCGATAGTGTCTATGCATTTACACCAACAGGTGATGTTAAAACCTTACCGGCCGGCTCTAACCCCATCGATTTTGCTTACAGCATCCATAGTGCCGTGGGTAATAAGATGGTAGGTGCCAGAGTAAATGGGAAATTAGTGCCGATTGATTATGTAATCCAAAATGGTGATCGTATAGAAATTATGACTTCACATAATTCAAAGGGCCCAAGTAGAGATTGGCTTTCCATTGTTAAGAGTACTCAGGCAAAGAATAAAATTAACCAATGGTTTAAATCGGAATTAAAGGAAGATAATATTACCAGAGGTAAGGAATTAATTGTTGTCTATTGTAAAGCAAAGAGCATTGTATTAAGTGATATATTAAAGCCGGAATTTACTAGTGTGGTAATGCGAAAATACGGATTCAGAGATTGGGATTCGGTACTTGCAGCAGTAGGCCATGGTGGTTTGAAGGAAGGCCAAATTGTTAATAAATTAGTAGAGGAATACAAAAAGAAAAACAAGAAAACGATTACCGATGATAATATTTTGGAAAATATCTCTGAAATAAAGGAGAGAATTCCGCAGAAAAAATCAAAGAGTGGTATTGTCGTGGAGGGTATTCATGATGTTGCAGTTCGTTTTTCCAAATGCTGCAGTCCCGTACCCGGTGACGAAATCGTTGGCTTTGTAACCAGAGGCAGAGGTGTATCAATCCATCGAACGGATTGTATTAATGTGATTAATCTTCCTGAGGAGGATCGGGCACGTCTCATTGATGCAGAATGGAATGACATGGACGGCAAAAACCCGGTGGGAGTCTACAGTGCAGAGATTAAAATTTATGCAAATAATCGTACCGGCGTTTTAGTCGATATATCAAAAGTACTAACCGAGAATAAAATCGATGTCACCTCGATGAATGTAAGAACCAGTAAACAGGGTACGGCTACAATCAGTATCGGCTTTGAAATTAATGGTAAAGAGCAATTGAATGAAATTATTGCAAAAATCCGTAATGTGGAGAGCATATTAGATATTGAGCGTACCGCTGGTTAGAAGTGGAGAGAATATGAACAATTTTAATATAAAGACCTTTGTACTTGGTATGGTTTCCACGAATTGCTATATTGTAAGTAATGAGAATACCAAGGAAGCAATTGTATTTGATCCGGCAGATAATGCCGTTAAAATTGAACAGTATTTACAGGCGAATGACCTGGTGTGCAAGGCAATCCTTCTCACCCACGGTCATTTTGACCATATAATGGCAGCGCGTGAGTTGGCATCGTTAACAAAAGTATCGATCTACGCTCACGAGGCAGAAGAGAAACTGTTAGGTGACCCTAATCTAAATGTTTCCAGTCAGGTACAGAAGGAGTGCAGTCTGATTGCCGATAACTTAGTTAAAGCGAATGAAATTATAGAGCTTGCTGGATTTACAATAAAAGCACTTCATACTCCCGGCCA
>JAEWEO010000187.1 GCA_023389295.1 Bacillota bacterium | reverse complement strand
TTAATTGGGGTGCTTCATATTTCTTCATTTATAATATCCTCCTATAATATGTTTTTCATTAAACCAATTAGTTTATGGTTCATCCTACTTTCTAATTTACTCTCCTTACATAAATACTCTGAAAAACCTCCCAAAGATCCAGTTTCCGCAAGACGTGTTGCTGGACAGGCACAACAAAATACATCGCATCCTATACATTCCTCTGGTATGGGCGGTAACTTAACAACACTAGGAAATTCCTCCCACGCCTTTTCAAAACCCACATGAAAAGGATAAGTGCAACAATCCCCCAGCATCTGGCAACCAATTAGTTTTCCATCCCAGGTAATGGTATAGGAGTTATCTCCTGCACCGCAGCCGTATAGAGAGTTCTGTTCTTGATCTTTCTTTCCAAAAAATCTATGTTTTTCTACTAGTTCCTTCTCTTCATACAGCATATCATCCCCTTTGTACTTCAAATTATCTTCGTCATATACTGCACTACTCGTTTTGTTACGATTATCATCCACTTTGTACAATGTATTTTGGCCAGGTGCTTCTTTCTCCTTGGCTACGTATTCTAACATGGGGTTTACTATCGAACACAATTTCCTTTCTTCTAGCATAGCCACATTTTCCTCTGGAGTTAATCGGTAGGGTTCTACATCTGCAACACCTCCTCTAACGGCTTTTGTTACAACCTTAGATATACTAAAGTCTACTTTAGGTCCCAAACCGTTCGCCAACTCTGTTATCTTCTCAAGGTCATTTCGATTGTCCTTGATGATCGTTGAACGGAGTGATATTTTTGATGGCAAGGTCATGAGTGCTTTTACACCCGTCAACATCTTGTCGTAAGCTTTTGCACTACCGGTTACTTTCTCATAGGTTTCAGAAGATGCTCCGTATATTGTTACAGCAATCTCATGTGGTGGATATTTCGAAAGACTCTTCATGATCTCCGGCGTAATTAACGTCGCATTGGTATAGAGTGTAAGTATAAAGCCCATCTTCGCAATTTCCTCATAGATCTCTATAAAATCAGGACGAAGCATGGGTTCTCCTCCCGTTAAGAGCAAGGTCATTGTTCCAGCGTTCCATACCTCTTTTGCCATATCAATCCATTCCTTCGCCGTACGTTCACGACCTCCTAGTTCCCTCATTCTATTATTATCAATACGAATTAAGCACATTTTACAATTTAGATTGCATCTAGCCGTCAACTCAAAAGTCCCATTTAACGGATACCTCAGTAATTGCTTCATATGAAATACCCTCCTTATTCCTCCACCAAGATCCCTGCCTGCTGTAACTGGCTTACAAAGGTATCCACATCCTGCTTTGCAGTATCCGCTCCAACCTCATACTCCTTGATCATAGCATCAACTAAATTTTGAACTTCTTTCTTCTCTTTTAATACATTCCATAAAAATGCTGCCGTTTCATTTAGAGATATAATTCCATAAAAATCTGCAATATTATTTCCAACCGGAATTACGATGTCTGATCCTGCGATTTTTCTTAAGATATACCCTTCTTTTATTCTCATTTAACACCCTCCTATGTATTACATGTTTTTTTCATATGATCTACTTACTTCTGTTTCTTTTTTCTACATCTCTTATTTCTGTTTTCCTTATTTCTACTTTCCTTATGCCATTACCTTATTACTTAACATTCTGTCCTAATCATTATTAATCCATTGCGATTTGTAAGGCTTCTTCTAAATCCAGTTCAGAAACACACGAATCTTCAATTTTATAAATCCTATGACAAAACTCCAAAACACTTTGACGGTGTGTCGTAAGAATACAAGTACGATTTTTGCCGGATTTCATAATTCCGTATAACACTCTTTTTTCTGTTTCAACATCCAAAGCTGAAGTCGCTTCATCAAATAGAAGGATGGGTGCATCTTTTAATAAAGCTCTGGCGATGGAAATTCTTTGTCCTTGCCCCTCCGATAAGGTTCCGCCCCTCTCTCCTACAATCGTATGAATTCCATCTTTTAAGGGCTCGATAAATTCATAGGCATCCGCTGCTCTTAGTGCCTCAATCATTTCCTCCTCTGTAGCCTCTGGTCTAACCATTCGTAAATTATCTGCAATACTACCTGAGAAGAGAAAACTTCCTTGGGGTACATAGGAGAAATATTCTCTAGTTTCATGATTAATTGGCATCAGCATGCCACTTTGTGTCTTTATCACAGCCTCACCTGATATGGGGTTCAGTAATCCCAATAGAATACGAAGTAAAGTTGTTTTACCCTCCCCAGATGGTCCAATGATAGCAATAAATTCTTTGTCTTTCGTATAAAATTCTACATTGTTAAGGATATTTTTTCTTCCCACATAACCGAAATCCATATGAGACAACTTGACCGATAACTCATATTCACTCCTTTTTGCCTTCGTACGAATGATATCATCCTCTTCTAATCTGATTCCTTTCTCTCTAGGCATCTGGATAACCTCCATTAGTCTGCCTGCGCTTGTTGTAGCACTTATCGCTGAGGGTATTAAACCAATGAGTGCGGAAAAAGTCCCTGATAGATTGCCTGATAATTGAAGGAATAATACCATAGTTCCATAGGTAATTGAACCACTCCAAAGACGGTATACTCCCCAACCAAAGGTAGCATAGGTTACTACCGATCCAACAAAGGATAATATCGAGGAAGTGAGAATCGAAAATTTATTATAGTCCATTGATATACTAACAAACTTCTGTTGCAACCCTTTTAATCTTTCAATAAAATATGTAATTAAGTTGAAGCTTTTTATAATTTGAATATTCTGTAAAGACTCCTCATGAAAAGATAACATTTCACTTGCCGTCTCCCTCATATTCATATTAAAATCCCTCATTCTTCTAACAAGTATTCGACTCATTATTAAAGTAACCGGTGAACTTAATAGGGCAATTACCGCCATGGTAGGATCATAATATAGTATGATAAGCAGTGCTCCCACAAATTGAAATGTTCTAGAAATCAAGTTCGGTATCCATCCTAGTACACTATTCGCAACAAGACCTACATCATTACTAATACGATTTAATAGATCTCCACTATGGTACTTCGACAAAGCTTCCCAATCGGTTATCAAAATCTGTTGATAAACATCTGCCTGTATTTCATTGACTACCTTTAAACCGATTTTAGCTGATAGTCGACCGGTTACAGCACTTACTAGGATATTGCCCATTGCCATACAGACCATTATTATAATCAAAAAGCTTAGATTAGAAGCATCATGCCCTGTAACCACATCAATTAGGTATTTCGATGCCAAGCTTCCTGCCAAGCCAAGACCTGTACTAAATATTCCAAGAATAATATAATAAAGAATTGCTCCTCTATATTTTTTGACATATTGATACATCCATTTTGCTTCTAGCCACATCTCATGTAACATGCCACGAGGAATTCTATTTTTTATTTTTATGAGTACTGCAGTCATATCATACCTCTCGTAGACCATATTTTCTTACTTGTACCTTAGTTTTATTGAAGTTATTCCTTGTATAAAACTTAACTTGAATCATGCAGGCTATAATTCTTTCGTAATCTCTATCATTCCGTATCTTTTTAGTAATTGTGTTCTACGATTACCCGTCTTTATCATATTGGCCAAAAGGTTACCTTTTGCCACTCTCATTTTATTTATAAACCTTATAAAACGAAGGATCCACATAAAGGGTAATAGGTAGGGCTTCTTATACAATATGGGATATCCTATTACCATCGTTAGTCGTTTAGGAAATAACGTTGAAATAATACTAACTTCTCTAGGATTTAGGGACATCATTGTGACATGTCGACTCAAAGCCTGTTCCTTTGTAACCTTGCCAAATACTCCGGATAGCATCATATCC
>JAEWEO010000133.1 GCA_023389295.1 Bacillota bacterium | reverse complement strand
GGTTAACTGATTCGGAGAACCCATTTTAACCCACAAATCATAAGCAGAACCTGCATTTTGATTAACGGTAGACTTCTTTATGGAGTAGGTGCCTGGTGAAATAGTCAGAATAATATGAATGGACAATTCTTCTGTTATTTCATAGACATTATAGCGCTGCGTATAGGAGAGGGCAGAACGATCGGATAATCGATAGAGGGCATCATAAAAGGATAGGTTAAAAACAAGAATCTGATATCCTCGATCGGACTTTGCTACAATGTAATTATCATTTCTCTCGATAATGGTTCGACCCAATTTACAATAAAGAAAGAACGCGTTATAGGAAGCTTTTTTTAATCCATAAAAATCCATTAATCCCGGTCCACCATGAAATAATGTACTATGGGGGAAGAAATCTTCATTGATATCACTTAATGAGCGATAGCATAAACCATACACCTGCTTTAAAGTAGATGCGTACACATATGCAATATAGGGCCCCATAAAGCTGGTATCTCTGGTTAGATCCCCCGGATAGAAGGTGATATTCCAATTGGATACAATGATCGGATAATCAGAAAAACCGTTCTGATTCATAAGAGACTGCAATCTTGCAATTTCATACGAAATATGACTCTTATCCGGTAGGGTAGGTGGCTTTAAAAATTCATCGGCATAGGAGATAAAATCTCCGGAACCTATGGAAGTATCGCATCCGTATAGATGAACGGATACAAAGGAGGGCTCTAAATCTTTCAACTTACAATACCGAAAGAAGCTCTCGTACCATTCATATCCTGAGGCGGTGGAGAAATTTGGTGTACCTATTAATAGGCTGTCATCGATGGCTTTTATGGCACTATAAGTAATATGATAAAATTCAAAAAACTTTTCTTTCGACTCATTCCAGTAGCCATCTTTAATCGGTAAATCAGGACAGGCCCAAAAATCAAAATACCAGGTTCTCACTTCGGAAAGATTATATCGCTCTATACAGTGTTTTATAAAACTTAAGATGAGTAAGGACCATTTATCTTCCGATTTTGGATAACTGACATTGGGATGGAAATGCCAGCCCGCATACTGCTTCTTAGAAGCCAAATGCCTGGGCATGAATCCGATTTCAATAAAAGGCTTTATCTGATGTGAGAGAAGAAAGTCAAAAATAATGTCAATATATTGCCAGTTAAATACCGGTACTTTATCTGCTTCTTCATAATAAACAAATAAATCATCGGAAAAGATATCTCTTAATCTTAAATAATCTATATTAAAATCCCGCTTTGCTTCTTTGATTTGTTCTTGAATTTCATTTCTTAAACAGGAGGAGGCTCTTCCGGCATCAATAATGATTGGCTGCTTATTCTTAAAGGAATTTGTGGAAGGAGCAGTAAGGTCAAGCTGAAGTGACATATGTGTTTGCATAGAATTATGCAACTTCCAAACATTCTCTTCATTCCAAAACTTCTGAAAATAATAAAAATATCCATTTTGTTGGTCAAAAGTAGTTGCTTCCTTTTTCACAGGGAGGAGCTGATGTTCTTTACGATAATCCGTAGGTGATATTCCATATAATTTCTTAAAAGAAGTACTATAGGTTTTATGATTGTTAAAACCATGGGAGATAGCAATATCCAAGATACTATCATTGCTGGTTAATAGTCTGGATAAGGAACGACTTACCCTGAGATCATTTAAATACCAGGTGAAATTCTTATGAAAGTGTTTTGTAAATAAGGAAGAGAAGTATTGAGGATGGATACCTAGATGGTTAGAGATGTCCTCTAAGGTTATTTTTTTACTGTAATTATCGTTCATGTATTCGATAATTGCTTTAATTCGGCTTTGCGTATAGTTTGGTAAGATAGAGGACTGACTTTGCTTGCTAGCAAAAGCCTCGATCAGGATGGTCATAATGTTAGAGATGGCGGAGAGGCATTTTAATTTTTCACAAGTTCCGTTCTTCATTGTATGGAGGATGATCTGAGCTATATTTTTACTGAGCAAAAGATGAGTATCCGTATTGTAATTGGAGCGCAAGTAATTCGTTGAAAATAACATTACCTCAATATCCTGACATAGTTGATTTACAAAATCATAATGAATGTTCAGGGTGAAAACTCGCACTTGGTCGGAGGTTGCCAAGATGCTATAGGACTGGAAGGGCTCTATAAAGAAGATATCGTTTTCAACAAGTAAATGGCCACGATCTTTAATATGTAAGTTAACGGTACCTTTTAATATGAAACTAAGAACAAAATCCGGATGCCATTGCAGTTCATTGGTGAAAGCCTCAGTAACATGCTGTTCAAAGGGTAGACCTATTTGAGTAGTGTAATATCCATGAATCATGCCGTTTATCTCCTGTAAGGTATTTTTGATAATTATATCAAATCTAGGAATGAAATGGAAGCGAGTAATTAGAATATGTCTTTAATATTCATATTATTTAAAAAATATGTCCTAAATTATAAGATGTAAATCTAAGGGAAAAGAAAACATATTTCATTTGATGGATAGCTTCCTTAACAAACTGGACAAAGATTACTTAAAACTATGTTATTCTTATTTCAACGTGACAAGTAGTTAGATAAATGAGGTGATGCAATGTCAAGAGAGCTTATATTTGAAGCAAGGAACTTAACAAAACACTTTGGGCCGACGATTGCACTAAATAAGGTTGACTTAAAGATTTATAGAGGACAGATAACCGGATTAATTGGTGAAAATGGATCCGGAAAATCTACAATAACTTCTATAGCTGCAGGGATGCAGCCTCCGACTGAGGGAGAAATGTTCTTTCATGGAAAGCCCCATATGCCTTCCAGTATGATTGAAGGTGCAAAGGCCGGAATAGGAATGATCGTTCAGGAACAAGGAACCATCTCCGGTCTTACGATTGCTCAAAACATCTTCCTGGGGGAAGAAGATAAATTTCGTAGCTTCGGCGTTGTTAGCGCTGCCAAAATGAATAGAGCAGCGAAGGAAGCATTGGAGGAAATTAGGTTTAGTGGTGTGGACCCTTCCAGAAGCATTGATAGTTTGAATATGCAGGATCGAAAGCTGGTTGAGATTGCGAAGGTTATCTATAATAAACCGGAAATTCTGGTGGTAGATGAATCAACGACTGCTCTATCACAGCAAGGAAGAGAGATTATTTATAAAATTATGAAGAAAATGCGTGATGAGAATAAAGCAGTTATCTTTATTTCGCATGATTTGGCTGAATTAATGAGTATATGTGATACTTTAACGGTACTGCGAGATGGTAATTTAATCACGACCTTGGATAAAGATCAAATGAAGGAAGATGAGATAAAGAGACACATGGTCGGACGTGAAATGAAGGGTGATTATTATCGTAGTGATTATGACGGTTCTCTTAATTCCCATCTTGTACTTGAAGTTGATAATATTACAACCGGTTCGGGATTATTAGAAAACTTTAGTATGCAGGTACATAAGGGGGAAATCTTAGGGATTGGCGGTCTTTCAGACTGTGGAATGCATGAGCTTGGAAAAGCTTTGTTTGGAGAAGAAAAGATACTTCGGGGTAAAGTAGTTCATGTTGCTACAGGAAATAAGATAACCTCAGCAAAAGAAGCGCTAGAACATAGTATGGGCTATGTATCAAAGAATCGAGACAAAGAAGCATTAGTTTTAACGGCTAGTATAGAAGATAACATACTTTCGGCTGGAATTGACAAGGTTGCAAATCGATTCGGTGTGATCACACCAAAAAACAGAAGAGCCTATGTTAAGAAACAGGTGACTGACTTAAGTATTAAGTGCGCTTCACTGGAACAGAATGTTCAATATTTATCCGGTGGAAATAAGCAGAAAGTAGTGTTTGGTAAATGGATCGGACGTGATTGTGATATTTTAATACTCGATTGTCCCACCAGAGGAGTGGATATTGGGGTAAAAGCGGCAATGTATCAACTGATTTATCAGATGAAAAAACAGGGCAAAACAATTGTTATGATTTCTGAGGAACTACCGGAACTGATTGGAATGTGTGATCGACTTTTAATCTTAAAAAACGGACATTTGTCCGGCGAATTTACGCGTAGTGAATCCTTAAATGAAAACATGATTATTGACGTTATGATTTAGGAGGGTGAAATAATGGAGAAGATGATGACAGTTGAAGAAACGAAAGGCAGTTCATCTAAAATAAACTATAGCGCAATGATTAGTAAATTATCGCCTTATATCGGTCTTATTCTTAGTATTGTTGTATTTCAGATCTTAACAGGCGGAAAACTTTTGACACTATCCAATATTCAAAGCTTAACAAACCAGGTAATTATTACTGCTTTAGTAGCAATTGGAGCAGTATATATCTTTGGTATCGGATGTTTTGATATGTCACTTGGAAGTTTGGTCTGTCTTGGTAGTGTACTTGGGGGATTAACAGCTATTTCAACAGGAAATATCCTTCTTGCGTTTGTTGTTTGTATGGTTATACCGATCATTGCAGGCGTGATAAAAGGAATCTTTGCTTCTTATGTTGAAGTCCCTTTCTTTATTTTTACCATTGTACTATCAACGGTAATCAATGCCTTTGTTCTTGTAGTGCTTGGTAAGGAGACTACACTTTATTTAGAAAATGCAGTAACTCCTATTAGAAGCTTTAATTTTACAGAAATGACTTTGATTAACGTATTGGTACTTGGTGGCTTTTACCTTCTTTGCTTATTCCTTTTTAATTATACCGGATTGGGAAATAGAGTAAAAGTTCTAGGCGGTAACTTTGATGCAGCCAAGCAAACCGGAATGAATATCACAAAAATTAAGATTACTGCATTTGTGGTTAGTGCTATAGGTGTAGGATTAGCGGCCTTTTTGATCTTAATCCGGGTCCGTACCGTAGGTTATTCAACGGCAGTTAGCACAGGAAATGATGTAATGGTAGCACTTGTTCTAGGAGGAATGCCCATCTCCGGAGGACCACGAACGAAAATTAGTGCCGGAATTATAGGTGCAGCAACGATCACCGTACTAAATAGTGGACTTGCCATTATGGGACTTTCCACAGGAATTATTCAAATATGCAGAGGTTTGGTATTTTTGGCAGTTGTGTTAGTTGCAAGTTTTAGTTATAGAACTAAGATGCTGCCTAGATAATAAATGCAAAAATGAAGGAGGATTATTATGAAAAAGAGATTATTAGCATTAGTTCTTACAGCTGCTATGGCTATCACCATGGTAGGATGTGGTTCTAACGGTACCAAGGAAAGTACCAACAACGATGCAAATGCAGCACCAACAACAGCTGCAACAGAAGGGACTGATAAAGCGGAGGATAGCACCACGGATACTACGCAAGAACCCACCCTGGCCTTAGATAAATCCTGGCCGGAGGAGACGGTATTAATCGGCTTTGAGTGCTTTGATACTACGGATGATCAGTTCTTAGCCATCCAGAAATATTATGAGTATTTGGCACAGTATTTTAATTTCAAAATTATGTATTCCGAAAGTATTGCATCTGCAGAGGATGAATTAAAGTTTATTGAAAACTGTGCATCTGCAGGCGCAAAAGCAGTAATCGGATATTATAATGTATCCGGTGGTGAAGCAGTTCAATTATGTGCTGATAAGGGTATGTACTACTGGGGTGGTGCAGATAAGGCAATCATCTATGATAAATTCGTTGATAATGAATATTACTTAGGCGGATATGATGGCGGGAATGCAGATTATGATTCCGGTTATGCTATGGCAAAATCCTTAATTGATCAGGGTTGTGAAAAGTTAGTTTATACCTCAGGCGGAAGAGATTTTGGTATTGATTTCTTTATTAAAAGATCGGATGGTTTCTATGCAGCAGTAGAAGAAGCTAACGCTTCTAATCCTAATATCGAAGTAGTGTATGATGTATCCGGTTGGCCGGGAACAGACGCATTTACAGCGGAACAAACCAAAGTTTGCGATATGGAATTTGATGGTTTGGCATGCTCTACAACAGCAGCAGTATGGTTCCAGCCTTTATCTAACACAAATAAGATCAATACTGTAAAATTAGCAACCATGGGTAGTGTTGGTGATCTTTACAAAGATTTTGTAGAGGGTGGTATTGTTACAGTTCTTGTTTATGAAAATGAAGAAGTTCAATTTGGTGGTGCGATTCCTGCTATATTAAACGCAGTATCCGGTAACGGAGCGGCAATCCGTAATAACGGTAAAGCAGGTAATTATGAAGTTGCAAGATGGATTGTAACAAATGCAGATCAATATAATGACATTTATGGAAAGCATACTGCAGGAGAATATTATGTAACAGCAGAAGATGTTGCAAAATGTATCGTTAATTTCAATGCAGAGGCTTCTTATGCTACCTTTGAAGAAGTATATTCCGGTAAGACGTTAGAAGCTGCAGTTGGTAAATAAATCAATGATTATGGGAATGTTGTAATTACATAGAAAGTATGATATTACCAACATTCCCAAGCAGAAAAATACAATTAAGAGGGTATTTAAATGGATAATAAATTAATGAAATTTGGCAAGAACTTAGTATTTTCACTAGTGATACCTGTCGTTGTATATGTCGTATTAAAGATTTTATGTATGACGATCGGCGATCCGGGTTTTGCCGTTGGATCAGATTTAGCTACTATTATTTATACTGCGATTTATACAAGTATGATTTCTATGGCGATGTCCTTCAATCTATTTTCCGGCAGGTTTGATTTTAGTGTAGGTGCAACCCTAGCACTAAGTACCATTCTTGGTGGAAATATCGCAAAAAATAACAATATGAATGCGGCTGGACTTTTTATCACAATCATATGCATAGGTATGATACTAGGCCTTATTTCGGGGCTCGTTTATGTAACTATGAAATTACCGCCCATGATAACATCTCTTGGTCTTGCTATGATCTATGAATCCATAACACTCATATATAATAACTCACAAGGGGTACGTCTTATTGGAAAAGTGAAAGTATTGGTGTTTGCAAGTCAACCATATTTGTGGATTTTACTCTTATCTGTTATGGCTATTTGTATCTACATATTCCGTTTTACGAAATTTGGCTATCATCATCAGGCTTTGGCAAGTGGACAAAAGATATCCCTTGATATTGGAATTAAAGAGAAGAGAAATGCACTTTTTTGCTATGTACTAGCAGGCGCGTTATTAGGTGTCGCAGGATGTATCTATCTTAGTAAATACGGTACCGTGTCTCCGGAAGCAGGCCTATCAAGCGGGAGTTACTTTATGGGAGCATTTTTACCATTATTTATCGGAGGATTTATCGGTAAATATTCCAACACGATTATTGGAATTGTAATCGGAGCATTTACTTCCGCGATGATTTCTTCCGGTTTAGTAAGACTGGGTCTTGGGACATCGATGCAGACCGTAATCAATGGACTCCTTGTCATGGGATTTTTAATATTCACCTCAAATAGTTACAAGTTTGAAATACGAAAAATGGAGAAAGAAAAACTAGCAAAGGCAATCAGATCCGAACAAATTTAGGAAGATACCTCTTACTTGTATTGAAAGGAAAAATAAAGCAGTAAATATAAGTTACCAAGGCAGTTGCATGGTGGTATGTGGCTGCCTGTTTATATAAAGATAACCTGGAGGAACATGAGAAAAATGCTTACAGTTAAAAATCATTATAATGAAAAGAAGATTGGTCATTGGATTTCAAATAAGACCGACAAACCTTTTTATTTGAGAAAAGAGTTCGACATAAAAAAGAAAATTAAGTCTGCAATGGCATATGTTACCGGTTTGGGTCAATTTGCTTTTTATTTGAATGGTCAAAAGGTTGGAAACCATGAGTTAGATCCGGGTTGGACGAATTTTAATAAGAAAATATTATACGTTGTATTTGACATAAATGATTATTTGAAATTAGGAAAAAATGCAGTAGGAATTGAAGTGGCTAACGGTTGGTACATCGCAGATCGAAGTGAAAAAGACCGGTATTTTTTTAGTATGCCCCCAAAATCACCGGAGTTTTCCTTTATGCCACATAACCCTAATCCATATGAGGCCTTTGGAAAATATTTGACCGCATGTGCCGAAATCATATTAGAATACGAAGACGGTACGACGCAAATAATACAGACGGATGAAACCTGGAAAACCAAAAGCAGTGCTCTTTTATATTCCAATGTGCATGGTTCGGAAATATTCGATGCAAGAAGATATCCGACTGGTTGGAATGACAACGGTTTTTCAAGTGATGATTGGGAAAATGCGTTCATACTAGAAGAGCATGAGGAACCAAAAGGAAGCTTGTATTATCAAGCACAGCCACCGGTGGTTATTAAGAAAACCTATGAAGGAAAGGTAATAAAAGAAGAGAAGTCTGGAGAGTTATTGTTTGATTTAGGACAAAATATGGCAGGCTTCATCGAAATCACCGTATGTGGTAAAGCTGGTAGTAGAATTGATATTCATCCGGCTGAGAAACTGGATGACAAGGGTGATATCGATCAATTCGCACATGGGTGGACCCCGATTAACACCTATATTACTTATCTGATCGGAAAGGATGAAACTCAGGAAACCTATCGTACAAGTTTTAGCTATATTGCAGGTCGGTATTTATTAATCACAGGTGTTACCAATAAGAAAGAGGATGACTCCTATGTATATATCAGTAGTGTAAAAGGTCACTTTATCACAAGTGATTGCGAAGAAACAGGAAGCTTTTCATGTGATGATAAAAGATATGAACAGATTTATGACTTGATTTCAAAGGCCGTAGACAGCAATTTACAAAGTGTCCATACCGATTGTCCTAGTATAGAGAAAATTGCATGGCAGGAGCCAAATCATCTTATGGCACCCTCCATTATGTATATGAAAAACGTGAAAAGTCTATGGGAAAAATACATCCATGATTTACGGATTGAACAGTTTGAAGAAGGAGATTATGTTAACGGATTAAATGGAGAGAAATTTTATCTCGGAGCAGGGCTAATACCTTCTCAGGCACCTTGTTATGAGAAGAACGTATTACCTGTAGAAGGAATAGGTAATTTTTTTGATATTATACCTTGGGGCAGCTCCATTATTTTGGCAGTATATTGGCATTATATGTACTATGGAGATATCAGTATGGTCCGTGACAACTATGATGCCGGAGTAAAGTATTTGAATTACTTAAAGACAAAGGTCAATGAAGAAGGATTTATCAACCATGGATTAGGTGATTGGGGAACTTCCAATAAGGAGGCCTTAGCAAGAGAAAATATTGAAACAGCCTTTTTATATGCTGATGCAATTACCTTATCAAAATTTGCTTTGCTGCTAGGATATGAGCAGGATAAGAAAGAGTTTGATCTGTTTGCATCAAAGATATTGCAAAACTATAATGATAAGCTTTTAGTAAAACAT
Organism: Bacillota bacterium; assembly: GCA_023389295.1. Taxonomy (GTDB): domain Bacteria; phylum Bacillota; class Clostridia; order Lachnospirales; family Lachnospiraceae; genus Mobilitalea. The sequence continues at coordinate 223 of JAEWEO010000133.1, read as the reverse complement.
CCTACCGAAGACTTCTATTGTTACAGAGCCTTTGATCATCAGGATGAGGTATTTATGACCCAGGCCTGTGAAGCATTACCCTTATTCTGGGGTATGGTTCCAAATGAAAGAGAGGCAGATGTCGTAGAGGCACTAAAGTATGTATTAGAGCAGGATAAGGCTTTTGTAAGTGGGGAGGTTGGTCTTCCTTATATCATTCAAAGTATGAAAAAGTATGGAATGA
>JAEWEO010000090.1 GCA_023389295.1 Bacillota bacterium | reverse complement strand
TGCGCAGCTTAAGGTATCAGAACATGCAATATATAAGAGAAGTCCTTTTGGTGGTTCTATGTTTAGCCGAGGTAGTGAAGAGAGAAGGCATTTCGATGATGATACAATGTTAAGTGTCTGCGCTGCTAGGATCGACCGTGGGTTTGACACCGCAACCCTAATTGATATTACCGAATTTGTAAAAGATGGGGAGTTGATTTGGGATGTTCCTGCGGGCAGATGGTGCATCTATGTCAACTATCTGACTAGAAATGCCGGTAGTCGTGACCATTATATCAACATGCTAAATAAACGTAGTGCAAGAAAGCAGATTGAGGCTGTCTATGAGCCCCATTTAAAACGATATGAAAAGGAATTTGGTAAGACCATTGCCGGTTTCTTTTCCGATGAACCGGAATTAGGGAATGGAGCAATGTATTCAAAAAATAACGCTATCGGTCAGGAACAGGATCTTCCCTGGAGTCATGAGGTGGAGGAGCAGATGAAATGCCGCCTTGGGGAGGACTGGAGGAGAATGCTTCCCTTACTCTGGGAAAAGGGAAATAACCCACAGGAGTCAGCAAAGGTACGATATGTATATATGGATATTATAACTCGACTGGTAGAAGAAGATTTCTCTAAGCAGGTGGGAGGTTGGTGTGAAGAACACGGTGTAGAGTACATCGGACATTTGATTGAGGATAATAATTCACATGCAAGACTTGGCCCTAGTCTAGGTCATTTTTTCAGAGGCTTATCGGGGCAGCACATGGCGGGTATTGACGATATTGGAGGGCAGGTAATGCCAGCCGGTGAGGTTAGACCTTCCTCAGGCTTTCTACCGGGGAGTAAACGAGATGGAGAATTCTATCATTATCTCCTTGGTAAGCTGGGAAGTTCCTATGGTGCCATTGATCCTAAGAAAAAAGGGCGAACCATGTGCGAGATCTTTGGTGCTTATGGATGGAGTGAAGGCGTTAGACAGATGAAGTATTTAGTGGATCATTTCCTGGTTAGAGGGGTCAACTACTATGTACCCCATGCTTTTTCAGCGAAAAAATATCCCGATCCTGACTGTCCGCCCCATTTTTATGCAGATGGACATGACCCGCAATACCGTCACTTTAGTACTTTGATGAGATATCTTAATCGTATGTGTGCGCTCATTAGTGATGGTGCAAGTGTAACTCCGGCAGCAATTCTTTATCATGCAGAGGCTGAATGGGCAGGAAATTATATGCTGGATCAAAAGCCGGCTCGTGTTTTGACAGAGCATCAGATTGATTTTAATATTCTACCAATCGATGTGTTTACAGAAAAAGAGAAATATCAGACTAAGATAGGGAAACAACTGAGGGTTAATACTCAAACTTATAAAGTGCTTATCGTTCCCTATGCTGAGTTTGTAACAGTAGAGTTCATAGATGCTGTAACTGAGTTAAAAAGCCAAGGCTTTCCGGTAATCTTTGTGGATGCTTTGCCTAGTGGTGTGTGCAATGGCGAACAACAGCTAATTAGTGCTTTATCCGAATGTAGGGTTGTAGCACTTAGTGATTTGGCTGATTACCTAATAGAACAAGACCTACAAGATATTAAGGCGGTGCCTGCTTCTCCTATGTTACGAAGCTTACACTATAAAGAGGATAATGATATCTATCTGTTTACCAATGAAGATATGGCCGAGACTTTCTGCGGAACAATTACACTACCTAGTGTTGGAGCTCTCTATGTCTATGATGTATGGAATAATCAGCTAAAGGATGTGGAATATGAGCAGGATGAAGAAAAGACTACACTTAATGTAACAGTTAGCCCCTATGAAAGTCTTGTCATAGTTTTTGATCAGGCAGAAGATGAGTTGGTTAAGGCTCACAAGAATGAGGAAGAACTTATTCTTAAGGCTGGTTGGAGTATGAGTTTAGCTACAGCAAAGGAATATCCAAACTTTCATGATAAACAACAGATAGAAACTTTTGAAAGTGTAGGGTTAAAAATCCCAAGTTTCTCCGGAATTATCCGATATGAAACTACAGCAAAGCTTTCGGGTATACAAAAGGCTTCTTTACTAATTGAAGATGCGTTTGAAGGTGTTGAAGTACTCATCAATGGTAATAGTGTTGGTATCCAAGTGGCTCCACCGTTTATCTTTGATATCAGTAACTATATCAAGGATGGCAACAATGACATTAGAATTGAAGTAGCTACTACTTTAGAAAGAGAGCGTAATGCAGCGCCGCCTATTCCGGGTGATTTCTTAGCTGCGCTATCAAAAGCACCGATTCTTGCCCCCTCCGGTATCGTCGGTGAGGTTAAATTAATCTGTGAAAGAAAGGCTTAATTGAACCTGTCCTATTATTAAAAGGCCCCTATTATTAAAATGAACTTGCTATTAAGATGGATTTGCTATTAAAATGAAATTAGTAGAGGGCTAGGTAATAGCATTATACCAATAAGAATATTCAATTGAATAGACCAGAACTTATTGTTGTTCATTAAAAATAAGGTTGTCAAATAGACAACCTTATTTAATAATGTATATTAAAATTTTAATCTACTGAGTCTATAAAAAAGGCACTACGGGGTGGACTTTGACATACGGTATTGATTCGGAGTCTGGCCATATCGCTCCATGAATTTTTTGCGAAAAAAACTTTGATTTAAATAGCCGCAATCTGCTGCAATCTTATAAATCGGTAGTTCGGAATTCTGTAATAGAAATACAACACGGTTCATTCGTATCTCACAAAGAATGTCTTGAAAATTAGCGCCTGTCTCTATCTTGAGTAGACGGGAAAGGTAGTTTGGATGAAAATTAAATTGCTTCGCAACATCTTCTAAAGTACAGTCAGTACAATGATTTTCCATATAATTTAGAATTTCTGTCATATAGGCTTTGCTTCTTTTGTGGAGCTTTCTCTCCATATGTCCCTGATAGCATCTGGCTAATTCGATGAATAGAAGACTCAAATTATGCCGTAGGACATCTGCACAACAGATACCGGGATTTAAATATTCAATAAAAATATTTCCTATGAGCTCTTTTACCAAGAGACTTCGTTTGGTATGAAATACAAGATATTGGTTGTGCTCATTGTTCTCTGAAATAACTTCAGATAGAAACTTAGCCACGGGTCCTCCATTTAGTAAGGTACCAAGAAAAGAAGAGGAGAAATATTCGCAGGATAGCATAATGTTAAGAATGATATCCGTCTCACCCGTAGGAAGAATTGTATGAGACGCATTTCGGTCCATAATACAAATATCCCCGGTGGATAAACGTACTTTCTTTTGGTTTATTTGTGTAGTACAGTTGCCTTGAAATACATAATTCATTTCAATATATCCATGAGTATGAACGGGAATGATGGCAAAGCGGTCATGACGATTTAAAGTTATATTGGAGGACAGGAAGGGGGAAACGCTATTTAAATTGGGGAGAATATTATTTTCCATTTTTTCAATGAACTTAAATCTATTATCATTATTCTGTTGCTGTTGCCATATGTAATCAGAAAATTGTGTATTTAAATAATAGGGATTTTTCTTATATTTTTCCTCCGAAGGGGTCAAAGGGAGAAGTGCTTCTTCAAATTCCTTTCGAGTCATGTGATAGTCCACCTTTCCTTGATGCTAATTTTTTTAAAGATGAGACGACAATAAGTATGTAGTTAATTCTGCCCGTTTTCCTCCTTACTCACACAATGCAATTTTATGTTTTTATGAATGATTCATTACAAGAATGTATCTAGGTGGATATTATTGTAACCTATACTAGCTTTCGCTGTCCATAGTTATCCATGAAAAAGTATCAAAATTATCGATGAAACAGGATTTGAATTCTTCTCTGCTTAATCTTTATCCTACATTCAAAAATTTCGTAATAAGTGATTGTAAGGGTTTATTTTGTATTCCTTTTGGAAATAAACAACAAAACAATAAGAAACAAATAAAAACAACAAAAACACAACAAAAACATATTGACGAGCTCGTTTTGTGGTGCTACAATGAAGACAAATGAAATAAAAAACATATTAAAACAACAAAAAACCATTAACAAAACAATGTGAGATCCAACAGGAGGAAGATTATGAGGTCAGAATACGAAATCAAAAAAGAGATATGTGAGATTGGTAAGAGAATTTATAACAGAGGAATGGTAGCTGCAAATGATGGTAACATCTCAGTAAAGCTTAATGATAATGAATTCTTATGTACACCTACCGGCGTTAGCAAGGGCTTTATGACTCCGGAATATATCTGCAAGGTGGACAAGGATGGTAAAGTAATTCAGGCGAACGGTAATTTTAAGCCTTCTTCAGAAATTAAAATGCATATGCGTGTTTATAAAGAAAGACCTGACGTTGTGTCCGTAGTTCATGCTCATCCGATGTATGCAACCGGTTTTGCGATTGCCGGAATTCCGTTAACACAACCGATCATGCCGGAAGCTATTATCACACTTGGCTGTGTTCCGATTGCTGAGTACGGCACACCTTCTACAGAAGAGATTCCGGATGCAGTATCCAAATATCTTCAGCACTACGATGCAGTATTATTAGAGAACCATGGTGCATTAGCATATTCTGACTCTTTACTTGCTGCATATCATAAGATGGAGTCTGTGGAATTCTACGCACAACTTTTATATATTTCCAAGCAATTAGGTGGACCGAAGGAATTAAACGATTCACAGGTTCAGAGATTATATGAAATCCGTAGACAGTTCGGTATGACAGGAAAGCATCCTGCGGATCTTTGCAGTAAGATAAATGATGGTAAAGCAAGTTGTCATGGTTGCGGTGGTCATAAGGAAGCAACAAGTAGTGAAGATTTAGTATCTGAAATCGCTAAAAAAGTTATCGAGCAATTAGGTTTAAAATAATAGTGACATTGAAGATATCGTGCCACAGTAAAAGAAGAACCTAAAGAGGAGGTAATCAATTGGTAGAGAATGAAGCTCTGCTTCAGGATATTGTGAAGCAGGTAATCGCAAAATTACATAATGAAACTAGTATTCCTTCCGATAAAAACTTAGGCATCTTTGAAGATATGAACGATGCAATTGCAGCTTCCATAAAAGCTCAGGCTGTGATGCAGAAGATGACTATGGATTTTAGAGAAAAAATCATAAGTAATATTCGTAAGAAAACAAATGAGAATGCAGAGATATTAGCTAAGATGGCTGTTGAAGAAACAGGCATGGGTAATGTTGGTGATAAGATCTTAAAACACCAATTACTTGCAGCTAAGACACCGGGAACAGAAGATATCACTACAACTGCTTGGTCAGGAGATCGTGGACTGACCCTGGTGGAGATGGGACCGTTTGGTGTGATTGGAGCAATTACACCCTGTACCAATCCAAGTGAGACTATTATCTGCAATACCATCGGCATGATAGCGGGTGGCAATACGGTAGTGTTTAATCCGCATCCGGCAGCAATCAAAGTATCCAATTATGCTGTAAATCTTGTTAATGAAGCTTCTGTGGAAGTGGGAGGACCGGAAAACATCGCAGTATCCGTTGTTAAGGCCACCATGGAGACCAGTGACATTATGATAAAGCACCAGAACATTCCACTTATCGTAGCAACCGGTGGACCGGGAGTTGTAACAACGGTACTATCCTCCGGTAAAAGAGGAATTGGTGCCGGTGCAGGTAATCCTCCTGTACTGGTGGATGATACAGCCGATATCCCTAAGGCAGCATTAGATATTGTCAATGGAGCAACCTTTGATAATAACCTACCCTGTATCGCTGAAAAAGAAATTGTTGCGATTGATTCCATCGTGGATGAGTTGATCCATTATCTAAAGGAAAACGGCTGCTACTTAATCAACAAAGAAGAGCAGGATAGACTGACAGCGACTGTATTAAAAGATGACAAATTAAATAGAAAATGCGTTGGTAAGGATGCGCGTACATTACTTTCGCTCATCGGTATTGATGCACCAAGTAATATCCGTTGCATTATCTTCGAAGGAGAAAAGGAACATCCGTTAATCAAAGAAGAGCTGATGATGCCAATTCTAGGTATTGTAAGAGCCAAAGATATTGATGATGCAATTGAAAAAGCAGTATGGTTAGAACATGGTAATCGTCATTCTGCTCATATGCACTCTAAGAATGTAGACAATCTTACACGCTTTGGAAAAGCAGTCGATACCGCAATTTTTGTAAAGAATGCACCTTCTTATGCAGCCTTAGGTTATGGTGGAGAGGGCTTTTGTACCTTTACCATCGCAAGTAGAACTGGCGAAGGACTGACTTCAGCAAAATCCTTTACCAAACAAAGAAGATGTGTTATGTCAGATAGCCTTTGTATCAGATAAATGCTTTTAAAAACATTTTAGAGATTTACATAAAGATTAATATAGCTTTCACTCATAAAGATTAATATAGCTTTCACTCATAAAGTTTATGCCTGCGTAATCCTTGGTGTATCTAAGATTTCACCAAGGTGTGCGTAGGAATGGAGGTAAAAATGGATATAAATTCAGTAAATGTTGAAGACATAATTAAACAAGTGCTTCAAGAATTAAAGCAAGCGCCTCAAAGCACAGCAGCAGCTAAGCCAAGTGGCGACATTCCTAAAACCAGTCGTGTTGCGATGCTGACAGCACTAGAGAATATCGAATTAAAAGAATTTCCTATTCCGGAGCTTGGCGATGATGATATACTAGTTAAAGTGGAGGGCTGTGGTATCTGTGGTACCGATGCTCATGAATATAAGAGAGATCCCTTCGGTTTGATCCCTGTTGTTCTTGGTCATGAAGGCACAGGTGAAGTTGTTAAGATTGGTAAGAACGTGAAGAAGGATAGTGCAGGTAAAGATCTTAAGGTAGGCGATAAAGTAGTATCCTGTATGATCTTTAAGGATAATCCGGACATTACCATGTTTGACCTTAACAAGCAAAATGTTGGAGGAGCCGATGTATATGGTCTTCTACCGGATGATGAGACACATTTGAATGGATGGTTTGCAGATTACATAGTAATTCGTAAAGGCTCTACAATCTTTAATGTAAGTGACTTAGATCTTGAATCAAGAATTCTCATTGAGCCTTGTGCGGTTTTAATTCATGCGGTGGAAAGAGCAAAAACAACCGGTATCTTACGTTTTAACAGCAGAGTGGTTGTACAAGGCTGTGGCCCCATCGGTTTAATCTGCATCGCTGTTCTTCGTACCATGGGCATTGAGAATATTGTTGCAGTAGATGGTGAACAGAAGAGACTTGATTTTGCAAAAGAAATGGGTGCAACCAAAACAGTTAACTTCAAAGATCACAAAGGTATTGAAGCCTTAGCAAACGCAGTTGCTGATACATTTGACGGTAAGTTGGCTGATTTTGCGTTCCAATGTACAGGCTCTCCCGCAGCACATTCTAATATTTATAAATTTATCCGTAATGGCGGCGGTTTATGTGAACTTGGTTTCTTTATCAACGGAGGAGACGCAACCATCAATCCTCACTTTGACATTTGCTCAAAGGAAATTACCGTTGTAGGATCCTGGGTATACACCTTAAGAGATTATGCAACAACCTTTGATTTCTTAAAGAGAGCAAAGGGCATCGGACTACCGATCGATAAACTTATCACACACAAATATCCATTAGAGAAGATTAATGATGCCTATATCACCAATCTTAAAATGGAAGGTCTTAAGGTTACAGTTATAAATTAATTAGCTTACCTTAAGACAAAAAGGTTGAAATCCTACAACCGCAAATGATAGCTGCAAAAAGCAGCATGGAGGTTAGTGTGCAATATTTTAATCTATCACACACTTTGAGAAAGGCATGGTTGTTAAAATGGGAAATGCTGTTGGATTAATTGAGGTATACGGTTTGGTAGCAGCCTTTGTAGCAGGAGATGCCGGTTGTAAGGCGGCAAATGTTACAATTGAAGCTTTTGACCGAAATAAGCCGGCAAATGCAGATAAGCTACCGGTACCCTTAATTGTTACAGTTAAATTCCGCGGTGGAGTAGATGATGTTAAGGCTGCAATTGAAGCAGCTGAAGCAGCTGCTAATTCAGTATCAGGAGTTATCGTAAAACACATCATTGCAGCTCCGGACGAAGGAATTGAGAAAATGCTGGCACTTAGCGGACTAGATAAGAATTAAAAGAAAATCATAGATAAATTAAAAATTGGAGGATAAATATTATGGCACAAGAAGCATTAGGTATGGTAGAAACCAGAGGTTTAACCGCAGCAATTGAAGCAGCGGATGCAATGGTAAAAGCAGCAGAGGTTGTATTAGTAGGTACAGAGAAAATCGGTTCCGGTCTTGTAACAGTACTTGTTCGTGGAGATGTTGGTGCAGTAAAGGCGGCTACAGAGGTAGGAGCAGCAGCAGCTTCCAGATTAGGTGAATTAGTAGCAACACATGTAATTCCTAGACCTCATACAGACGTTGAGAAAATTCTTCCAAAATTATAAGATCATACATACTCATTTAGAATAATAAGAGATGAGATAGCTAATTTTTGTCTTATTTAATATCAACGAAAGCCTATACATTTTTTTCGTTAGGCATGGAAATTGAAAGGTATGGGTTCTATATGAAATCATTAGGATTTATTGAAATACCGAGTGTAACGGCTGCAGTAGAAGCACTTGATGCCATGTGCAAGACAGCAGATGTCGAATTTGTAACATGGGAAAGAAAACTGGGCGGACGTCTTGTAACCATTATAATACAAGGTGATGTAGCAGCTGTAACAGAAGCAATAGAGTCAGCAAAAAGAACAGCAATGAAGCCATGTGTTGCGGCTGTTATACCGAATCCTCATGAGGAGACGGTAAAAATGGTTCAGCTTAGTGCCAGTAGGATGACAGGTAAATAGTGCTTCGTATTGCAAGGACTTAGTGGCTAGGAGGTAAATATGGCGGATGCGAAGAAAAAGGGTAATGAAGTAAAGCAAACGAAAACTCCTGCAAAAGAAACAGTACAGGAAACTTCAATCAATACTTCTAAAGAAGTTAAGAAGGAAGAAGTAAAAGAAATAAAAAATGAAATTATAAATGAAACTAAGAAATTAAATCAAACAGAAATAGCAAAAGCTATCAAGGAGGAAAAGAAAATGGCTCAGGAAGCATTAGGAATGGTAGAAACCAGAGGATTAGTAGCTGCAATTGAAGCAGCAGATGCAATGTTAAAAGCAGCAAACGTAACCTTAGTAGGAACTGAGAAAATCGGTTCAGGACTTGTAAGTGTTATGGTTAGAGGAGATGTTGGTGCAGTGAAAGCAGCTGTTGAGTCAGGTGCAAATTCAGCATGTAAGCTTGGCGAATTAGTAGCAACACATGTAATTCCTAGACCTCATACTGATGTTGAGAAAATTCTTCCCGCATTAAAGTAATTTAATTCGGTAATATTTTTTAATGTAGTTAGCGGCCAGGCCGCTAACTATATTAAAAACATGAGATACATGAGAGATATATGAAACATATGAAACATGAGAAACATGTGAAGCATGTGAGATATGTGAAGTAGAGTATAGATAGTAACGATGCTTCAATCAAATTACGAACAAGCATACATTTGTATACACAAAATATCAATGAATACCTTACAAGAAGCAAAGATTAAGGTGTTTCATGGAAAGAAATTAAAAGTGCAGGTGAATCCCTTGGAAGATAAAACAATAGAACTGGTTACACAATTAGTAATGGAAGCAATGCAAAAGAATACTACAAGAGAGAGATACGTGGTTCCCATCGGCGTATCTGCTAGACATGTCCACTTATCCAAGGCAGATCTAGAGACCCTGTTCGGAGCCGGATATGAGCTTACCAAGAAAAAGGAACTGATGGGCGGACAATTCGCAGCAGAAGAATTTGTTACGATAGTAGGATTAAAGCTTAGAGCAATAGAAAATGTCAGAATACTAGGACCGGTACGTAGTAAAACTCAGGTTGAAATATCTGCTACGGATGCCATTAAATTAGGCATTAAAGCACCAATTAGAGAATCAGGAGATACAAAGGGATCTTCTCCAATCGCTTTGGTTGGTCCAAAAGGTGCAATTTATTTAGAGGAAGGCTGTATCATTGCTAAGAGACATATTCACATGTCACCAAACGATGCAAAAGCAGCCGGAGTAAAAAATGGTGAGGTTGTATCCGTTCAAGTGGATAATGAACGGGGTACCATCTTCAATCATGTGCAAATCCGTGTGGATGATAGCTTTACATTAGAAATGCATATCGATACGGATGAAGCGAATGCAGCGAACATTATTACAGGAAATACTGTAACTATTATATAGAACGAAGTAGTAAATATATGCTTTGGGTCGCCGCATGGCGGCGGAATGGAGATTAAAATGATAGTTGGTAAGGTCGTTGGAACTGTTGTAGCAACAAGAAAAAATGAAAAGCTGGTAGGTAGTAAATTACTCATTGTTGAACCGATCGATAGTATGAGAAACGGTACCGGAAGATTTGTCGCAGTAGACAATGTAGGTGCCGGAGTCGGAGAAAGCGTACTTGTAGCTTGTGGTAGCGCAGCCAGAGAAGTGGGTAGCAAGAAGGATTCTCCCATTGATGCTGCAATTGTTGGTATCGTAGACAATATAACAGAACTGGAGTAGAGTTTGATGGATTGTAAGGAACTAATACATATTGTGAAGGAGTGCGGAGTGGCAGGAGCCGGAGGGGCAGGATTTCCTACCTATGCAAAGTTAGATAAGAAAGCGGATACTATCATCCTAAACTGTGCAGAGTGTGAACCCCTTATCAAGGTACACAGGCAGTTACTTCAAAAGTACTCCTTTGAAATCATGTCTACATTACAGGCCCTTGCAGAGATATTGGATGTAAATAACGTAATCATTGGAGTGAAAGAAGCTTATACCAAAACCATAGATGCAGTTAAGGCATATCTTCCCTCTTTTCCTAAAGTACAAATTGCAAAACTTCCCGAAGTATACCCCATGGGGGATGAGGTGATTCTCATATACGAAATCTTAGGAAAGGTAGTTCCTCCCGGCGGCATACCACTTGATATTGGCGTTGTAGTGTTTAATCCTGAAACCATATGGAATCTTTATCAGGCGTTGAATTTTAAGGTTCCTGTAACACATAAATACCTTACCATAACCGGCGAAGTAACGACGCCTATTACAACCAAAGTACCCATCGGTATGACTGTTTTAGAAGCAATTACTTTAGCAGGAGGTTCAAAGATAAAAGATCCTGAGTATATTATGGGAGGGCCCATGACCGGACAACTTGTTCCTTCTTATGAAACAATCACTAAGACAACGAATGCAATTATTGTTTTACCCAAAACGCATCCGGTGGTATTAAAGAAAAAAGGTAAAACCTCAATTGAAATGAAACGTGCTATGGCTTCCTGCTGTCAATGTGAGATGTGCACGGATCTATGTCCTAGAAATTTACTAGGACATCCCATAACACCGCATATGTTTATGCGAGCAGCAACAAGTATGGTAACGAACGATGTAGCATCCTATATCGATACTTTATTTTGCTGTTCCTGTGGCTTATGTGAAATGTTTTCTTGTCCTCAGAGCTTGGCCCCCAGAAAATTGATCGCTGAGTATAAAGGGGGCTTAAGAAAGAGAGGAATTGCAGCTCCAAAAGGTCTTTGTTCGAAACCGGTAAAGAAGTCACGAAGCTATCGGTTGGTACCGATGGAACGATTAATATCTAGATTGGATTTAGTACAGTATGATAAAGAAGCTCCTCTGGATGAAAATCCTGTGGATACGAATTTAGTTAAAATAAAGTTGAGTCAGCATGTTGGTGCAATGGCTAAACCTATTGTTCTTAGAAATGATAAAGTAGAGTGTGGACAGAAAATTGCCTCTGCGAAAGAAGAATCTCTTTCTATTCCGGTACATTCTTCCATTAACGGCGAAGTAATCGATGTGAACGGAGAATTTATCATGATTAGAAAGATGGGACTAAATTGATAAGATGGCGTAAGGCTATATTGTAATTACGTTTTTTGGAAAAGATATGACAGATAGAGAGGATGTAAAGACTTATGGGTAAAGCAATCGGAATGGTGGAATATAAAACAGTTTCTAGCGGTATGTTTGTTGCGGATATTATGTTAAAAACTGCAGCAGTAGAAATCATGGAAGCTCAGACAGTATGCCCCGGTAAATACATTGTAATTATTTGTGGTGATTTGAGCGCTGTTCATTCCTGTATCGATGTTGCAAGAAATAGTTATGGGCAACATTTGATTGACAGCTTTATTCTTGGTAATCCTCATGAGGGAATCTTCCCGGCAATCTATGGAACGTCAAATATTGAGAAAATAAATGCACTTGGTATCTTGGAAACTTTTTCAGCTTCCTCTATTATAGTGGCAGCAGATGAAGCAGCGAAGACATCGGACGTTGAGCTAATTGAGATCCGTATCGCAAGAGGTATGTGTGGTAAGTCCTACCTACTGTTAACAGGAGATGTAGCAGCGGTAGAAGCTGCCATAGCTAAGGCGAAGACTGCTGTTGGTGAAAGTGCGATGTTACTTGATTCCTCCGTTATTGCTAATCCGGATGATAATTTTTGCAAAAGTATTCTATGATTTAGATCCTCCAATCAAAAGCATGTTTCGAGTAAACAATGCATTATATCACGAATGAATAATATAAAAAAATAAAAATTAACATATGATAATTGGGACGTTTGACACTTAATCCCTAATATATAATCCTACTGGAAGGAGGGGACATAGTGCTTGCGATAGAAAGAAGAAATAAGATATTAGCAATCCTGCAAAAAGATAGCAGAGTTGTGGTAAGTGATTTGAGTACACTTTTTAAGGTGACAGAGGAGACCATACGTAGGGACCTGGAAAAACTAGAGAAAGAGGGATTTGCGAAGAAGACCTATGGAGGCGCTATTATTAATGAAAGCCCGAATGTGGATCTTCCCTTTACAATAAGAAAAACTGCTAACGTTGCAAATAAGCAGGAAATTGCACAGATTGTTGCCTCCATCATACAGGATGGTGACCATATTATGCTGGATGCAAGTTCAACTGCAGTTTATATAGCAAGGCAGCTTAAGAACAAGAAGAATCTAACGATTATCACGAATTCCATTGAGATTCTAGTAGAACTATCCGATATTGCAGGATGGAAAGTACTATCCACCGGGGGTGTTATGAAGGAGGACTCTTTATCCTTGGTAGGCTATCAGGCAGAAAAGATGATTCAGAGTTTTCATGTGGATAAGGCCATTGTGTCCTGTAAAGGGATTGATGTCGACAAGGGAGTTACTGATTACAATGAGATGGAAGCACAAGTGAAAAAGCTAATGATTGAGTCATCTACTATGAGCATTTTGGCGGTAGACAGTTCCAAGTTTGATCGGATCTCTTTTACAAAACTATGTGATTTAACCAGTATCAATCAAATTGTGACAGACATTGCCCCGGATCAGAAATGGATTAACTTAGCAAATTCTCTTAACATTGGAATTCGCTATAACCAGAGTAATGAAAGCTAGAATGATAATAAGATGAAGAGCTAATACTTGACGATAGATAAAGATATAATATAGGAGGCTTTCTTGTGAGTCGATTTTATGATAAAGAAATAGCAAAAAGTCCAAGAATAGAAAAGCTCGTGACAGCTTTATATGAGAATATGCCTGAGATAGAAGCGGATAGAGCTTTACTATTAACGGAAAGCTATATGCAAACTGAGAAGGAACCTATGATTACAAGACGTGCGAAAGCTTTTGAGCATGTCTTAAAATTTATACCCATTGTAATACGGGAGAATGAGTTAATTGTAGGAAGTGCTACCAAAGCGCCCAGAGGTTGTCAAGTGTTCCCAGAGTTTTCTTACTCCTGGTTAGAACAGGAATTTGAGACCATACAAACTAGAAGTGCTGATCCCTTTTATATTTCCGATGAGACGAAGGAAATTCTTCGTAAGGTTTTTCCCTATTGGTATGGTAAAACTACCAGCGAACTAGCTTCCTCCTACATGGCAGCAGAAGCAAGACTTGCAATAGAACATAATATATTTACCCCGGGTAATTACTTTTATAATGGAATAGGGCATGTTACCGTTGCCTATGATAAAGTACTTGCCGTGGGTTATGAAGGGATAATTGCAGAGGCGAAGGAAGAACTGGATAAATTACAAGTATCTGATATGGATTATAACAAGCGCAGTAGTTTCTTGGAGGCAGTTATACGAAGCTGTCGGGCGGTAATTACTTATGCAAATAGGTATGCAGTACTAGCCAGAGAGGAAGCCAAAAAGACAAAGGATGTAATTCGAAGCAAAGAGTTGGAGCAGATTGCAATTAATTGTGAGAAGGTTCCAAGATACGGAGCAACTTCCTTTTATGAAGCTTGTCAGTCCTTTTGGTTTGTCCAGATGCTTTTACAAGTGGAATCAAGTGGTCATTCCATTTCTCCCGGACGTTTTGACCAGTATATGTATCCATTTTATAAAAAGGATCTCGAAGACGGAAAAATAACCAGGGAGTTTGCGCAGGAGCTACTTGATTGTATCTGGGTGAAACTAAATGATTTAAATAAAGTGCGTGACGCTGCTTCCGCGGAAGGATTTGCAGGCTATAGCCTGTTCCAAAACCTAATTGTAGGTGGTCAAACAACAGAAGGGATGGATGCGACCAATGATTTATCCTTCCAATGCATCGAAGCGACCATGCATGTGATGCTGCCGCAACCCTCCTTGTCCGTACGCATTTGGAATAAGACGCCTCATGAGTTTTTTATCAAAGCGGCAAAGTTAACAAGAACCGGTATCGGATTGCCGGCTTATTATAATGACGAAGTAATTATACCCTCTCTGCAAAATAGAGGATTATCACTAGCGGATGCCAGAGACTACAATATCATTGGTTGTGTAGAGCCTCAAAAGGCTGGTAAAACCGATGGTTGGCATGATGCTGCCTTCTTTAATATGTGTAGACCTTTGGAGTTAGTATTTAGCAATGGCGAAGATAAGGGCGTGCAAATAAGTATTCCTACCGGTGAAATCAAGGAATTAACAAGTTTTGAGCTGTTCTTTGAAGCCTATGAAAAGCAAATGAAATATTTGATGTCCCTTATGGTAAATGCCATTAATGCCATAGATGTAGCTCATACAGAACGCTGTCCGCTTCCCTTTGAGTCTTCCATGATAGAGGATTGTATCCAAAGAGGAAAGAGCGTACAAGAAGGTGGAGCTACTTATAACTTTACCGGACCTCAGGGCTTTGGTATCGCTAATATGGCGGATTCTCTTTATGCAATTCGAACATTAGTATTTGAAGAGAAAAGGCTATCCTTACAAGAATACAAAAAAGCATTAAAAATGAATTATGGTAAGGGGATTGACCCAGTTTTAGCTGAGTCAATAACACGAAAAATTACGCAGGAGCTGGTTGGCACAGGACATGAAATTACACAGGCAGAAGTAGAAGCTATCTATAAAGTCGCTTTGGACGGTGGTATCAGTACAGAGGATAAGAAAAAATTTGATGAATTGCTTGTATGGATCGATGAATTGCCTAAGTACGGCAATGACGTAGAGGAAGTAGATTTATTAGCAAGAAAAGTAGCTTATACCTATACAAAACCTATGGAGATATTTAAAAATCCAAGAGGAGGTAGCTATCAGGCAGGACTCTATCCTGTATCAGCCAATGTACCCTTAGGAGCGCAAACAGGTGCAACTGCGGATGGAAGATTGTCCGGTAAGCCTATAGCGGATGGTGTATCACCCTCTTCCGGAAAGGATATCAATGGCCCTACTGCAGCAGCAAATTCTGTAGCTAAACTGGACCATTTCATAGCTTCTAACGGAACCTTATTTAATCAAAAATTCCATCCCTCTGCTTTGAGCGGAGTAAAGGGACTGGAGAATTTTGTGGCTCTAATTCGTTCCTATTTTGATCAAAAAGGAAGTCATATGCAGTTTAATGTGGTAAGTAGAGAAACTTTACTGGATGCACAGAAGAATCCTCATAATTATAAGAATCTAGTCGTTCGTGTAGCCGGCTATAGTGCACTTTTTACCTCCCTATCCCGGTCGCTACAGGAGGACATTATTGCAAGAACCGAACAACACTAACAGATTGGAGGAAGGAGACCGTATATGGAGATGGACAACAAAGCGATCATGGGCAGAATATTTGATATACAAAGATTTTCCATCCATGATGGTCCTGGAATTCGAACTATCATTTTTCTAAAAGGTTGTAAACTTCGTTGCAAATGGTGCTGTAATCCGGAATCTCAAGAATATGAGATACAGACCATGATGGTACAAGGTAAAAATAAAATCATTGGCCGAGATGTTACGGTAGATGAGATGATGGAGGAGATCAAAAAAGACCTATCCTATTACCGAAGATCCGGCGGCGGGGTTACCTTATCCGGTGGTGAAGCACTACTACAACCGGAATTTGCCATTGAATTACTAAAACAGTGTCAGGAATTTGGAATTAATACTGCGATAGAAAGCACTGGCTTTGCTAGTTTTGATGTTATTAAGGAATACCTTCCTTACCTGGACTTTTTCCTGATGGACATTAAACATATGAACAGTGAAAAGCATAAAGCCTTTACGGGTAAGCCCAATGACTTAATACTGGAAAATGCACGTAAAATAGCGAATATGGGTGCTAATTTAATCATTCGTGTGCCCGTTATACCGACCTTTAATCAAACCCCGGAGGAAATAAAGGCGATAGCAATGTTTGCAAAAACATTACCCGGTGTGAAGGAATTACATCTTCTACCCTATCATCGTTTGGGACAGGATAAGTATGAAGGGCTTGGAAGATCTTACAGCTTAGAAGAGATTACTCCGGCATCGAATATGGAGATGAACGTTTTGTTAGAGGCGGCTATGCAATCCGGTTTGCAATGTCAAATTGGAGGTTAGCATGGTAAGAAGTGTACATATAAGTGAGAAAGATTGGGAGTGACCATATGGATTTTCAAGAAGTACAAACAGAAAGCAAAATGAGAATTATACAGGAATCAGTCCCCGGTAAGCAGGTAACAATAGCACATGTAATTGCAAATCCGGACGAGATATTATATAAGAAACTTGGACTTAATCCGGAGATTGATTATCATAAGGCAGCCATTGGTATTTTAACGATTACACCAAGTGAGACGGCTATCATTGCTTCTGATATAGCCTTAAAAGCCGCCGGAATTGAGCTCGGTTTTGTAGACCGTTTCAGTGGAACCATGATAGTAACGGGTACGGTATCAGAGGTGGAGGCTGCACTTAAGGCAATTGTTGAATATGTTGAAGAAAAATTAGGCTTTACAGTATGTACTATCACAAAAACGTGATCGTAATAAAAGAGGTACGTGAGAAACGAAATCTGTTGTATCCTACATTCTAAATACATGATTCAAAAAATATCTGCGAAGCTGACATTTTTGAATACCTGATTCATAAAATGTCTGCAAAGCTGACATTTTTGAATATACCCTTAGATCCGAGAAGACGCAGTTAATCCTGCGTCTTTTTCTCATGTGATAGGAAAGCCCTAGTTATTGTGTGAAAAGTGGTTGATAATAGTGCAATAGTTAAAGAAAAACCGAAAACATATATAGTTAGAGATGGGATCTAGGTTACAGGATACGATGAATTTAGTTAATGGAGAGAAAAATGAAAAAAATTATGTTAGTCGGTAGAAGTGAAAGCGGTAAGACAACGCTAACACAGGTATTAAAGGGAGAAACAATTAACTATTATAAAACTCAATATACAAACTTTTATCAAGGAATCATCGATACACCGGGGGAGTATGCACAGACAAAGGAACTGGGACGTGCTTTAGCCTTGTATTCTTATGAAGCAGATGTAATTGGACTTTTAATAAGTGCTACGGAGGACTATTCCCTATTTAATCCATGTATTACAGGGATTGTTAACCGAGAAGTCATAGGTATCGTTACACAAATTGACCGACAAGGGGCAAATCCATTACGAGCAAAAGCTTGGCTTGAACTAACCGGTTGTAACAAGATATTTCTTGTTAGTACAAAAACCGGAGAGGGTATTTCTGATTTGCTTTCTTATCTACAGTTAGAATTGGGGTGTCAAAAGGTCCCCTAAATTGGTATCTTCGTCAAATTGCACAATAAAGTTCTCGACCAAGTGATACAGTAGCTCCTTCACTCGCAACACACTCTCGTTTGAATGAAGTACGTAGTGGTACAT
>JAEWEO010000012.1 GCA_023389295.1 Bacillota bacterium | reverse complement strand
GATATTTCTCGATTCCATATATAGTAGCTGGCATGGTTTCTTCCCATCTTTCTGCCACAAACTGTCTGCCATATTTCGCATCAATCTTCCAGTTTCCATCAATCAGAAGAACAGATCCCACATTAGCATCCAAAAGGCTTCCCACAACAGTGACCAGGTCATCATAGCCTTTCACATTGACTTTAAGAATCGTATACCCGTTCTCTGGATTCTGGTATGTAATTCGTTCCACTATACATCTTATTTTGATCACCTAGTTCACCTCCAATCCTCCAATCTTTTCTATTGGTTATTTATCTTTGACTTGCTTCTTATTCATGTATCATCTATTATAAAATCATTATGTCATTTTTTACACATACTATATCAAATATCCTTCATAAATTACAATAACTAATTGTTTTAATTATTGATTAACACAAAAAAGAAAGCCCGCTACCCTTGAAAAACAAGGGCTTGCAGACTTCAATCTTTAAGCCAATTGTCAATATCACTCCTCAAAACAAATATCCATCATATCCCAGATAAGGTAAACTCACTATTCAAGGTATAGTATTTTCCACTGTTTTTTACTAATGCTTATTCTATACAAATGACAATTCCGTCTCTATCCAAATTTCGATAGTATTTCTTATATCAATGATTGAGTCATCCAGTGAAAAACGAAATCCTTGGCAAAAAGCCCTTTATCCAGATAGCGTTGATGTAGCTGCAATATAAAATCTTGCACATTAGCAGACAATGGTTTCATAGTATCTTTTAATATAGAAATAACATCGTCGGCTTCATTATTTTCAATACTCTGTAATCACATCGCAACAAAATATCAGAGAAGCGGCAATAACTGATTGCATAAGGCTTATTGACCTCCAACTCGTTGACGATTGTGCCAAATTCTAACTCTGCTATTGCCATTACCTTCAAGCCTGTCAACATCAGCGTAATAACATTTTTTAAGTGTTTTGCCATATCTTTAAGTGTCTTACGCATTTATTTTACCTCTTTCTTCGCAAAGTCAACTTTATACTGCCATTCACCGTATTTTTTGTCGTTATCAGTTATCGTTCCTTCCGTAAGGGTGATACGAAGAACGATTAGTCAGGGTTGTCCTCGTCACCATGTGCATAGGAAATTCCTTGTATTGTTATATTCCTTCTTTTAGCTTGATTGGAAAATATCTTTGCATTTGTTTATAGCCAAGTCCCTTTTCTATATCTTTATAGGCAATATCTCTTCCATCTTCATATAAATAAGGCATATTAAACATAACATTACGGTCTTTATCAAGTTCAAAATTTGTGCTTTCAATCCACCTTAGAACTTTATCTTCTACTTTATGTATACTCTCGTTATCTTCGTCAATACTGACTGCCATAGCGTATAAACCTCCTGGAAAATCAAACAATTTAAAAGGGCTTACATCCGCATTGGTAACACCATCTTTCACGGCACATATCCATTCGGCTTTGTCATCTTTAGACAGCAAAAAATCAAAACTATCGAAAATCACACTCTTATACAAATGATAATGTTGCCACAATTGGTACATATATCCGCCTTGTTTGAACATTTCTCCCCACGGTTGGTCGCCGCATGTTACTGCTTTAAATCCTGGTATCCTGACTACCATGATATCAGGAATTTTTTTATCTAATTTTTCCGTTATATCAATTAAGCGGTTAATATTGGAAGGCTTACCGATATAGTCAATGCTGATTAATTGTGTTTCAATCTCCTTCGCCTTGTTATACAGCAATTTAATGTCGGAGTTGTCTGTAAAGTTCACTTGTTCGATTTCCCGTATAAAATCCAGTACGATTTCTTTCAATTCATGCAAAAGCGCAACCTCGTCGTCTATGTTCTGCACTTTTTTCCCCAGCACTTCTAATACTATTTCGGAACCAGAAGTGTTGAAAACACGTTGAATATCTTTTATGCTGATATTCAGCTTGCGTAAAATGAGTATTTGTTCAAGTCGCCTAACGGCGTTTTCGTCGTACATTCTATATGCGTAGTCATCACTTCGGGTACTGGACAGCAATCCCATGTCCTCATAATAGCGCAGTGTACGAGCTGTAATGTCATATTTGCTTGACACATCTTTGATTTTGATTAGGTTGATCATTAGTTTAACCTCTTTTCTAAATTATCAGGGATAAATTTACTATAAAGGATTCCCCAAAGGAAGAGTCAAGGGTGGATTTCAATTTTTCTGTAAAACATTCATATCATCTACTAGGATTGCTTCGATTTCCTCTATCCGGTACTTCTCTCCTATTCTCTAAAATTGCTTGTTTACCTTTCTGCTTAAACAACTATCTTTTCTCCCCATTCCATTTTTCATATAGATTTATCAGGAATAACTGCTTGAGCACTGTAATACTATGATGAAATTGGTTTGCTAAAACCAAGTGAACTATTGTTTTTTGATGTGAAAAAAATCGCACAGTAAAGTGACGGTTTATAAGATTAACACCAGACATTCAATTTTCATTTTTTTATTTTTCATAGCACCCTCCTTGTATTAAATATTATAATGTATATCGTGCTTAATCTCAATGAAATGATCCCCTGGTTACTTTTAGAGAGTGCTGAAAGAGATACGTATACCCTTTTCATAGAAAATAAATTAGGATTTGAATTTATTGAAGATGAGGTAGTAGATGAAATTAT
>JAEWEO010000313.1 GCA_023389295.1 Bacillota bacterium | reverse complement strand
AGGTTACACAATGGGAATTAGATCAATACCTATATAGAATTTAGTCTGTATCATCGCTTATGTTTCTAAAAAGAAAA
The DNA here is from genome assembly GCA_023389295.1 of Bacillota bacterium. GTDB lineage: Bacteria > Bacillota > Clostridia > Lachnospirales > Lachnospiraceae > Mobilitalea. The sequence continues at coordinate 11,931 of JAEWEO010000313.1, read as the reverse complement.
GAGAAGAGGTGAACAGATGTGTTTCATGTCATAGTTGGTTTTCCAAAGCTAGAAGATGCAAATAAAATAAAGAACTTAATCAGCAGGAATGGTTTCCATGTGAGTGAAGCCTGCACCTTGGGTTCACAGGTCGTAGCACTAGCAAATGATCTGGATGAGGGAATTATAGTATGTGGCTTTCGATTTTCTGATATGCATTATAGTGAACTTAGCAACTATATGCCAAAAGGTTTTGAAATGCTTCTTGTTGCTTCACCTGAGAAACTGGAGTTTTGCCAAGATAATAATATCGTCTGTCTACCGATGCCTATTAAGCCACATGATTTGCTTAATACGCTCCAGATGATGTCTTATCAATATCAGCGCAGGAAGAAGAAAAATAAAGAGAAACCAAAGGAACGGTCACAGGAGGAAAAGGAACTCATCATAAAAGCGAAACTGCTTCTCATGGACCGAAATAATATGACAGAAGAAGAAGCACACCGTTATCTGCAAAAACATAGTATGGATAGCGGAACAAATCTGGTGGAAATGGCTGAAATGGTGTTAAAAATGTTCTATGCCTAGAGTTATGTACCGATTGAAAAAGTAAAGGAATAGAAAGGCTGGTATTATGAAATTTACAAAAATGCAGGGATGTGGCAATGATTATGTGTATGTTGATTGTACAAAGAGTACCTTAGATCATATCCCGGATATAGCAATTAAAGTGAGTGATAGACATTTTGGAATAGGTTCGGATGGGTTAATTCTAATAAAACCCTCTGAAAAGGCTGATTTTATGATGGATATGTATAATAATGACGGCTCCAGAGGGAAAATGTGCGGTAACGGAATACGTTGTGTTGCCAAGTTCGTCTATGACAAAGGATTAACGAATAAAACAACATTGCAAATTGAAACGCTAAGTGGAATTAAAGAACTTAAGCTTACGGTAGAAAATGGAAAAGTAACTTATGTTACTGTAGATATGGGGACACCCATTACAGATCCGGCCGCTATTCCGGTTATATCTGACAAAGAGATCATAAAGAAAGAGCCAATTATTGTCGGTGATAAAGAATATGAAATTACATGTGTCTCCATGGGAAATCCTCATGCAGTCGTATTTGTTGAGGATACCAAAAACCTGCCTATTGAGACGATTGGTCCGTTGTTCGAACATCATGGGATATTTCCAGAGAGAGTAAACACGGAATTCATACAGGTCATTGACCGAACACATATTAACATGCGTGTATGGGAACGTGGTTCAGGGGAAACCTTAGCCTGTGGAACCGGAGCTTGTGCCAGCGTAGTAGCGTGTATTATGAATAGACTTACGGAGGATGAAGTAACGGTTACTTTACTCGGTGGGGATTTGTACATTCGATATGATAGGGAGAAGAACACTGTATTTATGACGGGGCCTGCCGTTACTGTATTTGAAGGAGAAATCGATATATAGTATAGACGATAATAAGTGAAACATAGAGTTACAACAGAAAGGTTGGACCAAACAATGGTAAAGATTAATGAGAATTATTTGAAGTTACCCGGAAGTTATTTATTTTCAACCATTGGAAAAAAAGTGAAAGAATTTAGTGCTACAAATCCCGATAAAAAAATCATTCGTCTTGGTATTGGTGATGTTACGCTTCCACTTGTTCCTGCTGTCATTGAAGCGCTACACGCAGCGGTGGATGAAATGGAAAACCAGTCTAGCTTCAAAGGGTATGCCCCCGACCTTGGGTATGAATTTTTAAGACAGGCAATTGCTAACCAAGATTTTAAAACACGTGGGGTTACAATAGAGCTAGATGAAATCTTTGTTAGTGATGGAGCCAAAAGCGATTCTGCCAACATTCAGGAAATATTTGATGTTAATAGTAAAATAGCAGTTTGTGATCCAGTTTATCCTGTTTATCTGGACTCCAATGTTATGGCAGGTAGAACCGGTGAATATTCTTCTGCTACCGGAAAATGGACCAATGTTATCTACATGCCTTGCACAAAGGAGAATAATTTTACTCCAGAACTTCCAAGTGAGACTCCAGATCTAATTTATCTTTGTTTTCCGAATAACCCAACAGGCTCTGCTATTACAAAACAAGACCTTCAAAAATGGGTGGATTATGCTAATCAAGTAGGAGCAGTCATTATCTACGATGCAGCTTATGAAGCCTATATCTTAGAAGAAAACATTCCACACACTATCTACGAATGTGAAGGGGCTAAGACCTGTGCAATCGAGATTCGAAGCTTTTCAAAGAATGCCGGATTTACCGGTACGAGACTTGGATTTACGGTGGTTCCCAAGCAGTTAAAATGTGGCGAGGTTATGTTAAATAGCCTATGGGCAAGACGTCATGGCACTAAATTTAATGGAGCTCCTTATATCATACAGGCAGCAGGAGCCGCAATTTACACTCCGGAGGGCAGAAAGCAGACGAAAGAGCAGATCGACTATTATATGAAGAATGCTAAGATCATCCGTGAAGGCTTACAGGAGGCAGGATATCAGGTGTCCGGTGGTGTGAATGCACCCTATATTTGGATGGAAACTCCAAAGGGAATGTCTTCTTGGGAATTCTTTGATTATCTATTAGAAAAGGTCAATGTGGTAGGAACACCGGGCTCAGGTTTTGGCCCAAATGGAGAAGGGTATTTTAGACTAACGGCATTTGGAAGCTATGAGAGCACCTTGGAAGCAATTGAGCGTATTAAGAAGCTTTCATAAAAAGAATTGGTAAGTAAATGATTTTTATCACATGAGTTCACAAAAATAGCGTGTGATTATTATTCAACAGAGACACGTTCTCACTCTGTTGTCGCCTATAGCGGTACATAAGGTTGTGACAGATAGGTGTATCTGCCACAACCTAAGTACCGATGGCGACAAACGGTCTCTTTATGGATAATAATTCACACGCTATCCTTGTATTGATGTGATAAACATTCAAGTTAGGGGGTACTTTTCCTACTTTTTCAACAAAAATAAATCCACAACCTATGTGAAGTCACCAATTCCCGACCATGCAACTTTCGCAAAAATTTTTCTAAATGGATTGACAACTAAGCGTGTATGGATTATGATAACCTTACAGACTCCCCCCTGGGGGGAGTACCATATATTTGAAATAATCATACAAGAAAATAGTGATACGTAAACCTAGTTAAAGAAAGATAAGGAGTTTCAGATATGAAGAAAATAATTAATATTAAAGGTATGAGCTGTGGACATTGTCAGGCGAGAGTAGAAAATGCACTTAACGCCATTGATGGAGTAGAAGCTAAGGTAGAATTAAAGAAGAATCGGGCGGTGGTAGCTTTGAAAAATGATATTGAAGACCGTATTCTTTCGGACGCAGTAAAAGAAGCTGGTTATGAGGTAGAGTCCATTACAGAGAAGAAAGGGCTATTTTCGTAGTAGCTTGTTATCAAGTAGATAGCCGGCATCTACTCTTTGGAATAACAAAATCAAAGCAGGTAGTGAAGGAGGTTTTTTATGAAGGCAGATAAGGATAAAGTAGGTCGTCTACTTCGGACCGCAAGAGGTCAAATTGATGGGATTCTTAAGATGATAGAAGATGATCGCTACTGCATCGATGTCTCAAATCAAATCATAGCAACAGAGGCTATCCTTCATAAAGCAAATAAAGAAGTATTGCATGCACATATTGATTTATGTGTAAAGGAGGCAATTGAAAACGGTAATACGGGTGAGAAACTTCAAGAGATTCGGAGTATCGTTGATAAACTATCAAAATAGGACTGTTTCATCACATAAGGCACTAAGAATTAGTATCGACTTATTAATCAAATATGAGCTAGTATAAAACCATAGGGTATTCGAGAATAAGATACATTCGAATGCCCTATTTTGTAGTACTTGTAGTATTGATTATGTAATTGAAAAATTATTACCAAGATGATATACTAGGTAATGGTATACTTGGACAAAAACATGTAAAATATGGAAGTTTTATTGACGGAATGGAGTTAATTATGATATACCCTAATAATTTGGAGAGAGGATATAAGGTCGGTGTAACAGCTACCTCAGCAGGTTTTGATTCTCTCATAGATTTGAAACGTCTGGAAAACGGAATTAAACACTTTTATGAGTTGGGATATCCCGTAGTGGAAACCCCAAATGTAAGAAAAAGTTATAAAGGTAGGAGCTCTGACGGTCCTACTAGAGCAAGAGAATTAATGCAGCTATTTCAAGACCCACAAGTTAGGGCTATTGTTGCTGCAAGTGGTGGCGATTATCTGGTAGAAATGTTGTCACATTTGAATTTTGAGATTATAAAGAATTATCCAACCTGGCTACAAGGGTATTCGGATACGACAGGTATTTTATTTACCATTACAACAAATCTTGATATCGCAACATTATATGCGAATAACTTTGGAAGTTTTGGTATGGAGAATTGGCATAGTTCACTAGTTGATAATTTAAAGATACTAGAAGGAGCGGATGTCTTTCAACAGAGCTTTGACCGTTATCAAAATGGATTTAAAGAGAAAATTACCGGATACGAAGAATTTGTTTTAGAGGAAGAAGTTCAGTGGGTTAATCTATATCCCACCGGATGGGATCAGAATCAGGAGCTAGAACTAAAGGGAAGAGCCATTGGCGGATGCCTTGATGTTTTACTTAACCTGGTTGGAACGAGATTTGATAAAACGAAAGAGTTTATAAATAAGTATCATAAGGATAAGATAGTTTGGTTCTTGGAAAGTTTTGATCTTGGAAGTGAAGCTTTAACAAGAGGTTTATGGCAGTTAAAAGAAGCCGGTTGGTTTGAACATGCTGCCGGTTTTATCTTCGGAAGGCCTGCTATGTATCATACAGATTCAGATACCTCCTATGAGGAAGCTGTATGGTCGGTACTAGGTGAGTTGAATTTACCGATTATTTTGGATGCAGATATCGGTCACAAACCACCACAGGTTACCATGATGAATGGGGCTATCGTTAACATTCGAAGTTATCAGGGGAAGGGAAGTATAAAATTCGAAAGAAGGTAAGTAATTGGTGGAGAGGGATCAAGAGAGTCATAAACAGTTTAGTTCAAAAATTAAGGAGCAATCCAAAAGAATCGTTGGATCCTTTCATAAATCTTGGAACAGTTATATTAATTTATCGAATGGTAATTTCATATATCCGATGATCTTTATGGTCGGAACAATGATCTATCTTGAATTAGTATTGCATTTTCTAAATTATCGTAGTGTTGATTTAAAGATTATTTACCCAATTTTATTTGCTATACCATTTGGACTACTTCTTAGCTTTATTGTTGGTTTGTTTCGTAAACGGGTCAATCAGATCTTGTTATGGATATTCACGGGATGTTTATGCATTGTATTTATTACGCAATTAATCTATTTTTATGTATTTAAAGTATATTTCTCTTTCCAGTCTTTGGGGCTGGCATCCGATGCATTCTCTGAATTTGGCTCGGATATTTTGAATGCCGTCAAAGCCAATATCGGAGGGATCATACTTCTTTTGGTGCCTCTTGTGTTACTTGTGCTCTTCATCCATAATATTATTGATTATGGAAAAAGAGGATTAAAGGAACAGGCCATCATGCTGGGGGCATCTGTAATTTTTCAAATTGTCGCTTTAGTGGCCTTATTATTGTTTGGCAGAGGAGATTATTCTCCATATGATCTGTACTATAATACCAAAGTTGCGGACCTTTCAGGAAAACAGCTTGGAATCACTACAATGACATGGTTTGATATTGGTAAAATCTTCAACAATGAAGAGGATTTAATTTTAGTTGACACCTTTGCAGATCAAGAGCCAGTAGCAAAACCAACCAAGGTTCCCACACCGATACCGGTTAAGGATCCTATACGATCTACGAACGATGCAATAGATAAGGAGGAGCCGACCAAAGCGCCGACTCCCACGCCCATTGATACCTCACCCAATGTTATGGATATAGATTTTAATGCTCTGGCAGAGTCTGAATCAAATGATACCATTCGAACCCTTCATCAGTACTTTGCTAATGTTACTCCAACGAGTAAAAATGAATATACGGGAATGTTCAAGGGATATAATCTGATTATGATTACAGCGGAGGGTTTTTCGCCCTACGCAATCAATGAGCAGAAGACACCAACCTTATATAAACTGGTAAGAGAAGGCTTTGTATTTAACAACTTTTATACTGCACTTTGGCAGACCAGTACCAGCGACGGGGAGTATGTGGCCATGACAGGTCTGATCCCCATTGGTACCAGAAGCATGTACCGTGGTAGAAATAATCTATGGCCCTTCTCTTTGGGAAGTCAATTCAATCGACTTGGAGTTGCTAGTAAAGCATATCACAACCATACTTATACTTACTATCAAAGAAATGAGACTCATACAAACATGGGTTACATTTTTAAGGGTAAGGGAAATGGTGTTGAACTGGAAAATCCTGATGTATGGCCGGAATCTGATGTTGAATTAATTAATGCTACGGTCGATGAATACACCGGAGAGGATCAATTTCATGTATATTATCTCACCGTAAGCGGACATATGAATTATACTTTTACAGGTAATAGTATGGCTTATAAAAATCGGGATTTAGTAGCTGATTTGTCCTATTCTGACGATGCAAAAGCTTATATCGCCTGCCAGATAGAGCTTGACAGAGCCTTGGAGCAGCTAATAAAGAAGCTAGAGGAAGCAGGAGTAGCAGACCGTACTGTAATCGCCCTTAGTGCCGATCATTATCCTTATGGATGGGAGAAGTATAAATTAGATGAGCTTGCAGGACATGAGGTGGATCCGGTTTTTGAAATCTATCGGAATCATTTTATTCTTTGGTCTAAGGGAATGGATGAAAATATCGTCATTGAGGAGCCCTGTTCCAGTTTGGATATTATACCTACCCTATCTAATTTATTCGGACTAGAGTATGATTCCCGACTTCTGATGGGTCAGGATATTCTATCTGATGAAGAACCCTTGGTGGTCCTTTCCAATCGTAGTTTTATCACCGATAAGGTAATGTACAATTCTGAAACCAGAGAAGTGATTAAATTAACCCAGGAGGAATTACCGGAGGGATATATAGAAAATATAAATAATGTTGTAAAAAATAAATTTTCTGTATCAAAAAGCATTTTGGAGGAAGACTATTACCGTTATGTATTTCCTAGTAATGCAAAGTAAGTAGTTTATAAGAAAAGCTTAAAAGAAGGTTTAAAAAAAGAACTTAAAAAGAGAACTTCAAAAAGAGAAATTTCAAAAAAGAACTTTAAACAGAGAGTTTCAAAAAGAGAACTTCAAAAGAAAACTTTAAAAAGAAGCTTAAAAGAAAGCTTAATAAGAAAATTTTAGATATAAGCTGGGAAATATAAAAATTAAATTACCCCTTGCTTTTGAAAAAACTATGTGCTAATATAAGTCAACGGCAAAGGTGTTGTTAACAGCAATACCTTTGTGTTTTTATAACCAAAATTAGATAATGGCTAGGAAGGAGACTTTATTCTACCCAATAATCGAACGACAGGAATGGTGAGCCACCGACTGAGAGCACACCAATGATGATAAGTAGAATACGGAACACTCTGGAGCTCACGGATTGAACGATTAGTAGGTTCGTGCGTTGCACGCGTTAAGTGTAGGAAAGCTGGAGAGCTATGCTCTCAATGCGGGTGGTACCGCGGGAATTCAACTTCTCGTCCCGAAGAATGTTACATGCATTCTTCGGGACTTTTTTTGTTAACATAAAACGGTCATAAAAGCGAAATGTTATTCATTTATCTCGAAGGAATGCAAAAGAATTTGATTGCCGAAACGGCGCCATGGAGGTAAAAATATGGAATTTATTACTGGAATGAAAGCAAAGGATACGAGTGAGATTTGTGATGTAGTGGAAGGACGTATCACGGATCATGTGAAAATGAAGGGATTCATACACACAATACGGGACATGGGCGAAGTTGCATTTGTTGTTCTTCGTATGAAGGATGGTTTGGTACAATGTGTTTATGAGGAGGAAGTATGCGGTTGTAGCTTAAAGGATTTAAAAGAAGGTATGACGATAGAAGCAGAAGGTTTTCTGAATGCAGAGGAACGGGCACCACAAGGTTTTGAACTTAGGTTAACAAAAATAACGGTATTATCAAAGCCGAAGGAGGGAGCCATGATGCCCCTTCCCATCTCTAAATGGAAGATGAAAACTTCTTTAGAGACAAAGCTAACCTATCGTCCCATAGCTCTTCGTAATATCAGAGAGAGAGCGATATTTAAAATACAGGAGGGAATTGTCAGAGGCTTTCGAGATTTCTTATTTTCTCAAGGCTTTACGGAAATTCGTACTCCCAAGATTGTTGCCGGTAATGCAGAAGGTGGAGCAAATGTTTTCAAATTGGAGTATTTCGGTAGCAAAGCTTTCCTTGCTCAGAGCCCGCAGTTCTATAAGCAGACCATGGTTGGTGTATTTGATCGAGTTTTCGAGGCTGCTCCGGTCTTTCGAGCAGAAAAGCATAATACAACCAGACATTTGAACGAATATACAAGCCTTGATTTTGAAATGGGTTATATTGATGGATTCGAGGATATTATGGCTATGGAGACGGAGATGCTTCGATCCGTATTTTGTCTTCTTAATGAAAAATATTCAAAAGAATTACAGCTTCTTGAGGTAAATGTACCGAAGATTGATCAAATTCCCACCGTCAGGTTTGATAAAGCGAAAGCATTGGTATCGGAGAAATATAATCGTAAAATGAAAAATCCTTATGATTTAGAGCCGGAAGAAGAGGTTTTAATCGGGAAGTATTTTAAAGAGGAGTACGGAAGTGATTTTGTATTTGTCACTCATTATCCTTCAAAGAAAAGACCCTTCTACGCTATGGATGACCCTAGTGATCCTAAGTTCACCTTAAGCTTTGACCTACTGTTTAAAGGAATGGAGATAACGACGGGAGGACAGAGAATTCATGATTATGAGGCTCAGGTGGCTAAAATGATGGCAAGAGGAATGAATCCGGATGAGTTTACAAATTTTCTTATGATTCATAAGCATGGAATGCCGCCACACGGAGGACTTGGGATTGGACTGGAACGTCTGACCATGAAGCTTCTAGATGAGCAAAACGTAAGGGAAACAACGCTATTTCCAAGAGATGTATCTAGATTAGAACCTTAAATCGATGAATAAAGATCATTGAAAAAAGGTCAATGCATAAAGCCCAATCCATAAAGCCCAATGTTAAAAATCTATGCTTAAAAATAGCTTGCAGGATGATAAATTATAATTTAAAGAATGAAAGGTAGGTAATTTCATGAAGATAACAACGGATACCGTAGAATATGTTGCAGCCTTAGCGAAGCTTTCCGTCTCCGAGGAGGAGAAAGAAAAGATTGCTTTGGATCTGGACCGTATCTTAGATTATATAGAAACGATGAATGGACTGGATACGGAAGGTAAAGAGCCTATGTCACACGTACTACCGCTCAAGAACGTTTTCCGAGAGGATATGGTAACAAATGGGGATGACAGAGATCAACTTCTAAACAATGCTCCGAAGAAAAAGGATGGATGCTTTGCAGTTCCTAGAACGGTGGAATAAGATTTTCGATTTCTCAATTGTAACTTTACAGGGAAATACTAAGATAGATGGAGGTTTGCTATGAAAGACATAACAGCATTATCAGCGCTTGAGCTTGGAAGACTGATTAAGGCAGGGGAGATTACCGTAGCCGAGGCAGTAAAAGCTCAGCTGGAAGTTATTAAACTAAGAGATCCAAGTTACGGCTGTTATATTACAGTCCTTGAGGAGGAAGCCTATCAACAGGCAAAGGAAGTACAGAGTAGAATTGATGCGGGTGAACTAAAAGACTCGCCGTTAGCCGGCGTACCTATGGCCGTGAAAGATAACATCTGTACTAAGGGCATAAAGACAACCTGTGCTTCTGAGATATTATATAATTTTAAACCAACCTATGATGCAACCGTAATAGAACGACTGAAAAAAGCCGGAGCTATCATTATTGGTAAAACAAATATGGATGAATTTGCTATGGGAAGTACCACGGAGACCTCTCGTTTTGCAGAGACAAAAAACCCTTGGGATAAGACTCGTGTACCCGGAGGATCCAGCGGTGGGTCAGCTGCTTCGGTAGCGGCAGAGGAAGCCTTCTATGCTCTAGGTTCAGATACGGGTGGTTCTATCAGACAGCCCGCTAGCTATTGTGGAGTAGTGGGTATCAAACCCACCTACGGAACCGTATCACGTTATGGATTAATTGCTTATGCTTCGTCCTTAGACCAGATCGGAACCATAGGTAGAACGGTTTCTGACTGTGCCGCAGCACTTGAGGTAATTTCAGGACATGATGAAAAGGATTCAACCTCTGTTGTTGAAAGTAGCTATACCTACACCAAAGCCTTGGTAGATGATGTCAAAGGAATGCGTGTCGGAATACCAAAGGATTATCTTGGCGCGGGACTTGATAAAGAAGTAAAGGATAGTATTTTAAGAGCCGCCAAGGTTTATAAAAGTAAGGGAGCCATAGTAGAAGAGTTTGAGCTTCCTACGGTGGACTTTGCGGTGCCTGCTTATTATGTAATAGCCTGTGCTGAAGCTAGCTCCAATTTATCTCGCTTTGACGGTGTAAAATATGGTTATCGTACCGAGAAGGCAGAAGGCTTGCAGGAGTTATATAAAAATAGCAGAAGTGAAGGCTTTGGTGAAGAAGTAAAACGTCGTATGATGATCGGTGCCTTTGTATTAAGTTCCGGATATTATGATGCATTTTATAACAAAGCGCTTAAAGTGAAAGCAAAAATTACCCAGAGCTTTTTAGAGGCCTTTGAAAAATATGATATTATACTTGGACCTACTGCACCGCAGACGGCACCTGGCTTAGGGGAAAGTTTAAATGATCCCTTAAAAATGTATCTGTCAGATATTTATACTGTATCTGTTAATCTGGCTGGACTTCCGGCAGTAAGCCTTCCATGTGGAAAGGATAGCAAAGGTTTACCCATTGGTATGCAGATAATTGGTAAGCATTTTAAAGAACAGGATATGATCCGTGCAGCATATAGTTTCGAGCAAAGCATGGGATATGACAGACCTTCAAGCTTAACAGCAGACAAAAAGGGGGCAACAGCATGAAAGCATATGAAACCGTCATTGGATTAGAAGTCCATGTAGAGCTAGCTACAAAATCAAAAATCTTCTGCGGGTGTACAACCCAGTTTGGTGGAGAACCCAATACACATTGCTGTCCGGTATGTACCGGAATGCCGGGAACCCTTCCTGTACTTAATAAGCAGGTAGTGGAGTTTGCAATGGCAGCAGGTCTTGCACTAAATTGTTCCATAACACAAAAATGTAAGTTTGACCGTAAAAATTATTTCTACCCGGACCTTCCGAAAGCTTATCAGATCTCACAGCTCTACTTACCAATTTGCCGCGATGGTGGGATTGAAATAGACACAGAAGCAGGAACAAAGACCATTCGTATTCATGAGATCCATATGGAGGAGGATGCCGGTAAATTAGTTCATGACCCTTGGGAGGATTGTACCCTAGTGGATTACAACCGTTGTGGTGTACCCTTAATTGAAATAGTTAGTGAACCGGATATGCGTTCTGCGCAAGAAGTAGTTGCTTATTTGGAGAAATTACGATTAATCCTACAGTATCTTGGGGTATCAGATTGTAAAATGCAAGAGGGTTCCTTACGTGCCGATATTAACTTATCTGTTCGTGAAGTAGGAGCTAAAGAATTTGGTACTAGAACCGAGATGAAGAATATGAACTCGTTCAAAGCCATTGCAAGAGCAATTGAAGGAGAGCGTAAACGCCAGGTTGAGCTTTTGGAAGAAAGTAAGAAGGTAATCCAAGAGACAAGACGATGGGATGATAATAAAGATACCAGCTTTGCCATGCGTTCTAAAGAAGATGCACAGG
>JAEWEO010000259.1 GCA_023389295.1 Bacillota bacterium | reverse complement strand
GAATTATTTGGAGGATCAAAAGGTCTCATATAATATTCTTTACGATTCGGATTGCTCCATTGACGATAAGTTATCTATCTATCATGTTCACGGCTTTATGCCAAATGTGAAAGCAAAATCTCATTTGAATCCGAAGTATTGGAAGTCTATCTATTTGACAGAAGAAAATTATAATGAGCTTTATAATCAGCCATACAGTTGGCAGATATCAAGTCAATTGTCATTTTTTCGAGAAAATATATGCTTATTTGTTGGATGCAGTTTGGCAGATCCAAATATTAGAAGATTACTAGAGATGACTAAGAAAGAGAATAAGACGCACTTTGCTATTCTGACAAAGGGAAATATGACTGCTACAGACCTTACAGTTGCAGCTAATCACTTTTCCCGCATAGGGATAGAAGTAATATGGGTAAATGATTTTCCGGATATCGCAAAAACATTGGAGTTACTGATCGAATAGAATATGATATTACTATTATAAGGCTTAAGGTAACTAATTTGCCTTGTTTATAATAACAAAGTAAAATCTTAATAGTAAGGAGGGGGAAGGTGAAAAAATTTAAAAAAATACGAGATATTTTGCCTGCAATAATTATAGCGATTGCTCTATTGTTACTTTTTCTTGACGATTCAAATTCAAAGCAAAGGAACTTTCATGTTGAGATTATGGTGTTTATTTTATTTCTTTTTGCATTCTCTATAGATCTATACCTAGACATAAAAAACAGGCAATACACGACAGCAATCATTCGTCCTTAAGCCATTTCATTCCCCAGTTTCTCATAGCAATAAATACTTCTTCAAAATCTCGCCCTTTATCCGTTAAAGAATATTCAACTTTAATAGGTGTTGTTGAATGTACTGTACGAGTAATAATTCCATTTAATTCTAGCTTCTTTAATACGTCGGAAAGAGCTTTTGTACTAATACCTAAGTTCTTGATTAGTTCATTAAAATGTTTTGAGCCAGTATGAAGCTCTCCGATTATTAAAAATGACCATTTCCCACCGAAAATCTCCATGATTTGTTTAATAGATTTTATACAAATTTTATCATCCATTGGATTCATTTATAAACACCACCTTCTTTATATAACTATAGTAAGTAACTAATTGTAAAGCTAGTTTAAATAATTTGCGTACTTTACAAAATAAACTATCATGTTATAGTATTGTTGTCAATACAAAATTGAAAGGTAGTGTGTTTATGAATATTTGCAATAGATCAAACTCTTAAACAAATTTCAAAGAATAAAAAGAAGGGAGAATGATGGATGAAGACTATACTTGTAACTGGTGGTACAGATGGAATTGGAAAAGGTATTGCCCTACACTTCTTAAAAAAAGGATATCGTGTAATTGTAGTTGGTAGTACATTAGCTAAAGGCGAAGCCTTTTATAATGAGGCCAAACAATACGGAGCTTCAGAAAGAGCGTTTTATATTCAAGCAAACCTCAGCTTGATACAAGAAAACAAGAGAGTAATCGAAGAAATCCGTAATCGATTTCAATCCTTGGATATTGTAGTATTTTGCGCAGCAAAGTACAATCAAGAGTATACAGAAACGAAAGAGGGGTATGAGTTTACCTTTGCACTGGCTTATTTGAGCAGATTTTTACTCAGCTATGGATTGAAAGAGTGTTTGGAACAATCAAACAATCCGATTATATTAAATGTTTGTGCACCAGGAATGAAAGGCGAAGTAAACTGGAACGATTTACACAATAAAAATAACTATACACGTCAAAGAGTAATGTATCATGGTAGTCGACTAAATGATTTATTGGGAGTTGCATTTGCACATAATGATACTGTTAAAAAAATAAAATATATCCTATATAACCCTTGGGCAGTTCAAACGACCAGTATGATGGAAGTATTTAAAAATCCAATATTGAAACTTATGTATAAGATCATTGGGAAGCCTGTCGAAAAAGCAATATTACCTGCCATCGATTTAATAAATAATCCTCCGACAGTTTCTCTAACTGCATATAAAGAGTACAAAAAAATAAATCTCAAGATGGATACCTTCAATAAAGAAAATGCATTAAAACTTTATGCATTAACAATAGATTTAATAAAGAGAGGTTCCTTATAGTAAAATTAGCCACTTATCTAATAAGATAGGTGGCTTTAAATACATGCTTCATAAAATGTCTGCGAAGTTGACATTTTATGAATATAAGCTTAAAACTAGAAAATGATAAACTATTTAATACACACAGTAAATCCAATTGGGCTATAATGGAATATTACTGATAAAAATGTTGATATTGCTATGTCAATAATATAAAATGAAATCATCAGTAAATATTAAGAATATATTTGTGATGGAAGAAGACGGAGTGAATAATTACTAGAAAAGGAGTGTATTAAATGAAAAACATATTGATAGGATTTATTTTGATATTTCTGGATTTTAATTTGAATCTAGGTAACTCACAGATTGGCCTAATTCCAGATTTTGCAGGCTACATAGTTATGATAAGTGGATTGGTTCAAATGGCCGAAGAAAGTTCTCTTTTTATGAAGATCAAGCCATATGCATCCGGTATGGCGGTTTATACTGGAGTTCTGTATTTATTAGATTTAGTGGGTATTTCTGTGTCATTAGGTATATTGTCTTACATCCTTGCACTCACGTCTACCGCTGTTTCTCTGTATATTTCATATAACATCGTTATGGGTGTAATAGATATCGAGAAAAAATATAGCAGGACTTTGAATGGAGATAGCCTTAAAACCACATGGACAGTTCTCGCAGTTTTTAATGTTTTGAGTTTTGTGTCATTGCTAATCCCATTAGTAGCAATTGTCTGTATGATTGTTACTTTAATCGTAACAATTTGCTTTCTGATTGCTTTCAACAATTCAAAGAATATGTATTATAATGCAGTTAGTTAGCCATTTTGACTGAGCTTAATGGAGCCATGATTTTGAGAAATGTAAATGTAATAGCAATAATCCTGCTAATAAAAGTCAAGACAAAGCTGTTAGAAAAAGATATAAATATCAAAACAAATATGTAAAGGGTTCGCTATAGTTTACGATTGCGAAGCAATTGAACTTCCCGTTACGATAATGCAATGAAAGGAAAAGTTTCTCAATAGGCGGTGGTAGCAAATTCAGATTTTTAGTAAGCAATACAAATATGAATTTAATATACAGATAATTACATGCTTTTTAAATGATATCTGGAAAAAACGGAGAATGCTAAGTATGTATAAGGAAGAATTAATCACAAAAAGCGTAGAACTATTACAAGAGAAGGTTGGTGTCTGCTCTGTCGCTTATGTAACTGAAGATGGATATCCGCGAATATGTGTTTTAAAGCCAATTGGTTCACAGGGGATAAAGACCATTTACTTTTTAACTGTAAGTAACACTAAAAAAATTAGGCAATATAGAGAAAATGGAAAAGCAGGCGTAACTTTTTATCATGGCGAGGATAGTGTGACATTGCTTGGCAAAATGACGGTTATTAATGATAAAGAAACGAAAGATTATATGTACCAGGATTGGATGGATGAACATTTTGCTAAAAATAATCCGGAATATGTTGTGCTAAAGTTTGTGGCTGACGAGGCTACCATCTATATTGATGGGACTTTTAAAACATACAGTATTTAAGAGAAGCCTTAAACATAATAAGAAATTTATAAAAAGTCAATGTGTAGATTTAAATAATTCGCCATCTTTAAGGATTGTGAACTAAAGGAGATATGTCCCTCCTTTTCATTTGTCATTATTCCAATAAATATATCTAACAAAGCGATATTATTTGTAGTGAGATGAATTTTGAACATAACAATAAAGCCACCTTAAAATACATAAGCTGGACCAAAGAAACGATAGTGCTATTATTTAATTATAAATTTCTTTGACTCTCGCGTAATAAATGTGAAGAAATTTATTTAATGCAGCGATTTTGGCTACTCGTAAAGGTTTACCTTCACTTTCCTTTTTTAGCATATATAAATATACAGCATTATCTTGGCCAGGCTTCGCAATTTTTAAATACATCATTATTTCATAACCTGTTTTTCTCAAGCTCGAAGATCCGCGCTTAGATATGCTACGTTTTCCGGCCATATATGAACCGGATTGGAATGGAGGAGCATCTAGACCAGCATAAGCCACAAGTGCACTTGCACTATGAAAACGCCTTACATCACCGATTTCCGCTATGATTCGGGGACCAAGAATTTCACCTACACCAGGCATTGCCATAACGATTTTGTATTCTTTTAAAGATTTTGCTAAAGTTCTCATTTGAGAAAGTATTAAAGTAAGGGTTGTATCTATTATATGTAAAACGTGTACAGCTTCTAGCACCAGAAGTTTTGTCGATGAGATGCTGGAGGACAGTGTGGGTATACTGTCTTGGGCCATTACATATATTCTCTTGGCTTTCTCAGTGGATACTCGGTAACCATTGATTTTAGCCCAATTATTATAGCTGATAATGAACTGTGATTCTGACATACAGGTAATATTATCATAGTGCCAGTATTCCTTTACAAAATCACATAATTTATCTCGGTCTGGGACATCTGATCGATTCATAAGTTGGGTTTTAATACCAGGCATTGTACGATCCAGTATATTTGTAAGTGTTTGCTTTGCATGAACTCGCATTGAAAGATAACCGAGGTATTGTTTGTTAAGGACTTTTAATTCCTCATATATGGTCGCAGTTGGATTGTAATCTACTAAGCGAAACCAATAATCAAGACCATAATTTGCGATTTTAATGCTATCGAGTTTATCGGTTTTTCCTTTTCGTATAGACTGATTTGAGTATTTGCTCATTACTAATGGATTGACTACTGCAACAAATATGCCACGTTCTTTTAGATACATAAGTATAGGAACGTGGTATGAACCAGTTGCTTCCATGACAACTCTAGCATCTTCGTTAAGAGAGCTAATGAGTTCTAATAAATGATTGAGCCCGCTTTCGGTGTGCTGTATTTCAAAAGGTTTATGCAGCACTTCACCATATGGTTTTAAAAAGCAAGCAGTACTTTTGCCTTTAGAAATATCAATACCAATACTAACCATAATTGTTCTCCTTTTTGTATTTGATTATGGCATCCATCCTTGCTTATTAACATTCATATTGGTTTGTTACACGAAAGCCATTAAGGTTTCAACCTGCTAAAACGAATGCTTATAACAAGAGGATGGCTGGCAGATTATTGCACGGATGCTAAATCCAATGGGAAGTTCGCCAGACCATTTATTCTCTTATTATAATAAAATAAGCACAAGTTTCTAACCATCAAAGATGAAAAAGATTCTTGTACATATATAGTACCAATGGGAAGTAATAGTACGAATGGAGAGTACAGATATGAATATAATACGAAAAGCGGAACCAAAAGATATAGATGCGGTAGCACTAATTTTTGAACATATTATAGAGGAAGAAGAGAAGGGCAAATGTAGCATCGGCTGGCAGAGAGGTGTATATCCAACAAGGAATACGGCTGTTGCAGCATTGGAAAATGAGGATCTATTTGTTATGGAAGAAGATGGAGATATTGTCGCTGCTATGCGTCTGAACAAGGAGCAGGTTCCTGAATATAAGAACTGTCAGTGGGAATACCCTGCAAATGACGACCAGGTGATGGTAATGCATACCCTTGTGGTGGAACCTTCTGTGAAGAAACATGGCTATGGAAGAAAAATGGTGGAGTTCTATGAGAACTATGCAAGAGAAAACAATTGCCCTTACTTAAGAATTGATACTAATGCTTTAAATTCTCGTGCACGGGCAATGTATAAGAATTACGGATATAAAGAAATCGGTATTACTCCGTGCGTTTTCAACGGCATGACAGGAGTAGATCTGGTATGCATTGAAAAAAAACTGGATTTATAGCTAGTAGAATAGTGAAGGAACAACACAACCTTCAAAGCGAAAGCAGGACTTCATGCAAATAGAAAGACCACTTGATGTGTTGAATTTGATAGATATGTAGGTGTGAAAGTTGATGATGCTCTAATCTATTGTTTAAAACATGACTTAGAATTAGATGAAAATTATGGAGGTAAAATAAATGTTAGAATTTAAATACGATACTCAATTATTAATTGAGGGAGAAAATCTTGATGAAGAAGCAATAAACGCTTATTTTGTAAACAATCTGAAAGGAGATTGTCTTTTAGCAGTAGGAGATGAAGAACTGATTAAAATACATTTTCACACCAATGAGCCATGGAAAGTATTGGAGTATTGTTCTACATTGGGAGAAATATATGATATTGTAATCGAGGACATGGATAGACAGTCAAAAGGATTACACGGCTAATTAATAATAACATATTATAAATAGCCTATTTTGTATATTGAAAAAGAATTAATCTATTCATATAGAATTGAACTAAAAATATTGTATTGTTTGTCGTTAAGAAAGTGTGGGTATAATGAATGCAGTTTTGACAGTAATACCGCTTTTACTTATAAGGTACGGACTTTTAAGCATATTAGACAAGGAAGCACTAAAACGTGCGGCTTTCTTCGCTCCACTAATTGGAAGAGAAAAGGTAGCTTACTGGTTTTATCAGATTTCAAATATTATGATTTTTGTGTATGTGTGCTTTCTTAAGATTTCGACTGACTCATACTGGTATTTCATAGGTTTGGTGATATATGTATTAGGAGTCTCATTATGTCTTGTTTCCATATTAAATTTTGCAAACCCTTCGGAGAATGGTATTATTCTTAGAGGACTATATCGGGTTTCCCGCAATCCGATGTATGTGGCATATTTTATTTATTTTCTAGGTTGTGTACTGCTTACTCAGTCGTTGATATTGTTTGTATTACTATTAATTTTTCAAATATCAGCTCATTGGATCATCCTATCGGAAGAAAGATGGTGTGTAAAGAAATTTGGAGAAGAGTACATAAATTATATGAATAAAGTAAGGCGTTATATTTAATAATTTATACGTATATTCTTCGAGTGAGTATAATGTTAGGAGGTAAAGTGATGGATCAGCGTAAATTAGTATTGTATATTGCTTCAAGCCTAGATGGATATATTGCTACAGAGGAACATAACTTGGATTGGCTATTTGCCGTCGAAGGCGAAGGAGATAACGGATATTCAACGTTTTATGATACGATAGACACCATTTTAATCGGAAGAATAACTTATGATTGGATTATTGAGCATGAAAAAGGTGATTTTCCATACAAAGGCAAGGAATGCTATGTTTTTTCAAGAACTAAGAAGGATGATAATGAACATGTAACCTTTATCAGTAATGATGTAGTTCAATTCTCAAAGGACTTAAAAAATAAAGATGGTAAAAGAATCTGGCTTGTTGGCGGAGGAGACCTGCTTAATACCTTCATGAAAGAAAAGTTAGTGGACGAACTTATTGTCACGATTGCTCCAATATTACTTGGCAAAGGTATTCCTCTGTTTGGAAATAATAGTTTTCAAACACCTTTATCATTAAAAAATATCAACCGTTTTAATCAATTTGTTGAACTTCATTACGAAGTTAAGGATGAAAAGGTATAAACTAATTTGGACTTGGCTCTGGATACAGGCTGAGTCCTATTATTTTGCAAAAATTAAAAATAAATAATCATATGAGTCCAGTTAATTAAATTATAGTAAATAATTCATATTAATTAAATTTCTTCTTGACCTGTTGTTACTACAGGGTGCTATGCTGATATTAGAGCAAGCCATGAGATACGTTCTTGGAAGTCTGTCAAGGCGAGAATTCATGCATGCATCAAATAAGATTAATCAGGCAAAGTAAGGAGGAAATGCATATGGAATATGTAACTTTAAACAATGGTTTGGAAATGCCCATACTTGGGTACGGTGTCTTTCAGATACCTGATTTGGAAGAATGTGAACGCTGCGTTCTAGATGCCATCGATGTGGGATATAGATTAATCGATACAGCTCAGGGTTACGGCAATGAGAGAGCGGTTGGCAACGCCATCAAAAAAAGTGGAGTTCCAAGAGAAGAGCTCTTCATCACCACCAAATTGTGGATCAGTGAATACGGCTATGAGAAGACCATGAAATCCATCGAAGGTTCCTTGGAAAGATTGCAGCTGGACTATATTGACCTGCTTCTCATCCATCAACCCTTTAATGATTATTACGGGGCATATCGTGCCATGGAAGAGTTTTATAAAGCTGGCAAGCTAAAAGCTATCGGGGTCAGCAATTTCTATCCGGACCGATTAGTGGATTTTATACACTTCAATGAAATCGTACCTCAAGTGAATCAAGTGGAGGTACATCCTTTTCATCAACAGGTAGAAGCTCATGAAATCATGAAAAAGAAAAATGTCCAGATTCAAGCCTGGGCGCCATTTGCAGAAGGGAAAAATAATCTGTTTACCAATGAGTTGTTGACAGAAATTGGAGCAAAATATGGCAAGACTCCAGCTCAAGTGACGCTAAGATACCTTATTCAGAGAGGTATATCTGTAATCCCTAAGACTGTGAATCGGGATAGGATGATTCAAAACATGGATGTCTTCAATTTCGAACTGTCCAAGGATGATTTGGATATGATCAGAACCTTGGACATTAAAGATTCATCCTTCTTTTCTCACAGGGATCCGGATCAGGTGGAGCGGCTCGTCAATTTCGTCAGAAAGTTTTGAGGTGATATAATGGAAAAAGCTATACTATTTTCAAAAAGAATCTGGGAAGCCATTCAAAAAGAAGATGTGAATTTTTTGACTGAAAACATCCATCAAGATGCGCTCTTCGTACACATGGGTGTGACCTTAACCAGAGATGGAGAAATCGAGGTTATAAAGACAGGCAAGATCATTTACAAGGATATTGACTTTCAGGAAGTGACTGTAAAATCCATAGAATCAACCGTGGTGGTGCTAAACAAGATGAAGCTGACAGCCATCGTGGGTGGCAACGAAGTAATCAATCCTTTTGTAGTGACGGAAGTGTATACCTATGTCGATGATGTGTTGAAGCTGGCGTCTTTGTCCTTTACAAAGATTGTGTATTGAGAATATGAGATGAAACAATGAGCGGCACGCTTTGCGAACCACTCTTATGTTCAATAAGATAAATTGGCAAGCCAATTCACTTGTCATGAATAATAGACACCATAGAGTAAATGTCAATGAATACGGCATTGATTCTATGGCGTCATTATTATCTATAGAAATACAATTAATATTTATGATGGTGATAGTATATTATGATGTCATGATACTGATGTCAGTGAATAGTTAATGGTTACCAAGAGCTATTTTTGATATGTCGGAATTAAGTTACTTTTATATTCCTCTTCACCGGAGAGGATCCGGCTATAGTATGCTTGTTTACTATCGATATAATCAATACTTTTATTGATTGACGCTATTTCTTTCAAGAGGAGCTCTTTCTTGTGTGCAAGAATTTCTTGTCGCTCAGGAATGGATTCTGGTCCGATTAGGCAAAGGTCAAGATACT
>JAEWEO010000208.1 GCA_023389295.1 Bacillota bacterium | reverse complement strand
ATATCACTAAAAATTTGATATGCTCCCTCGGATAAATGTTTTGTAACGGAATCAATCATTCCTGACTTCACCATAAACGGATCCGTTACAATAAATATTTTTTTCTGTGACAGTGATTGCAAATAGTTCAAGGCATCCTGTCCAAATACCACTTTGGTTTTAAAATCAAATATATTCATTTGTCATCACCTTTTTGTTCCATAGTTACCTGAATATAATATGTATTTCTCGATTATCAATACATCATTACAAAAAATAATATTTTTTTTTGATAGATAGGATGTATTGTTATTTTTTGGCAACAAAAAACACCCTATCGTTTTTACATGATAGGGTATTCCAATAACTGTAGTCATAGCATCTAAAGGTCTTAACTAGCATTCATCATACAGCCTTCTTTCGTAAGTTTTTCTTCGTCAATAAACATTATAAAAGAAAAACTGTATGATTGGGAAGTAAGGATTTGCTCTACTTCCTATCTTTATTCCTTTTGTCAATAAGAATTATACTTTAAATAGACCCTCTAAGATAGGCGCAGTTATACTTGAGAGAAGGTCTCTCTTTTTTAACTGTTTATTTTATAGGGTCCATTTTTAAGATGATAACACTCATTCTCTTTTTTACTTTTATATGACTTTAATTTAACTATTATTAATCCAACATTTACTTCGATTAATTGATGCGATCTCTATTCTTGATCGATCAGCTTTCTTTTCTTAGAAGTAATTGCAATGCAAGCAGATGTTGCAACTATAGCAATTAATTCAACAATAATCAATGTACCTGTTGTATCTCCTGTCTTTGGAATTAAATTTATTTTTTTTTACCCTCAGCATAGGTTCCTTTGGAAAGAGATTTTGTAATATCAAATTGATCAACCACTTCCCAATCCCCAAATTCTTCCTCTTCAACAACGCGATATGCTGTGAAAGCAATCTTTTCAGGAGTAACCGTTATCATATTAAATATCTGCATATCTTCGTCATCAAGATGCACTTCAATGTAAGGATCCGATGCATTATTATATTGATAATATTTATTTCCAATCGTACCACCGGTTACATAAGTTGTACCTTCACCAGGTTCTACCTTTACTTTATCTTTAACTGTGCCACGAAGATAGATATGATCATGTCCGTTTAAAAATAGGTCAACCTTTAAGTTGTCTGCCATTTCTGCTAAGTATGCAACGGTAGCTCCAGGATGATTTGAGGTATAAGGACCTGCATGCGTTACTAAAATACGCCATTGCTTGTCAGATTCTTCAAATTTATCTTCTGCCCATTCTTCCATCTGCTCCCAAATTTCTTGTGTATCTTCCACTGGAGATGGTTGTGAATTTATAACTACAATGCATGCTTCACCATATTCAAAGTAACCAATCGTATCATCAAACTCTGTTCCTGCATTACCACCCGGCATATTAAAACGAGCCGAATATTGCTTATAATAGGCATCTCCCTTTAGTTCATGGTTACCAGGAATTGAAATTGTAGGCATTGAAACCAAGTACGGCTGTAGCATTTCAAAAAAGCTTTTCCATTCTCTTCCTTTATAACCATTCTGGGTAATATCACCAGTATTAAGAAGGAATTCAATGGTACCATATTTTGCTTCATTTGTGAGCACATGCTCCATTGCTGATGCAAATGGTTCATAGTCTTCAGCACTTTCTGACTGTGGATCAGATACATACATAAATGTGAATTCATCATCATGTGTCGGAGCCTTAAATGTATAAATCTCACTATAGAAATCCTGCCCATCTACAGATCCACCCACCATGTATTCGTAGAATGTATCTCCCTTTAATACAGGAGTATTAGCACTATGACTCTGAATCTCTTCCCAACCCTTCGTTATGTATGAAGTATAACTTGTACCCTTCACTCTCTTCCAGGATGTTGTTCCTTTCACCCTATATTTCAAAATAGATTCCTTGACATCCGTAACGGTCAACCAGTTAAATCCCATCTTTCCTTGTACAGAACCAGGAGTTAATGTGATTTGAGTAGGAGTGCCTAGAATGACTCCATCATCAATTAACATTTTAATGGACGTTGAAGTATAATATGGTTTTGTCACTGTACGCTCTCCTACTTTGGCTGAAACATAATAGTAGAAAGTACCTTTCTCATCTGTCGGGAAATTACATTCATAATATCCGTCTGCGTTAAGTATCATTTCAATGGAGTTGGTAAAGGAAGCTCCATCCTCTGTAACTCCGTAATATAAAGAAACGCTATTAATAACGTCTCCTTCTGGAGCAATAACTTGTGCAATAATAGGAGCTTCTTGACCAAATTCTGCTACATTTACTTGAGGGTTTAAACCTTCAACTGAATTAATTAGGTTGATAGCTGCCTTCTCCACGGTTAAATCGGAAGTCAAAGTTGACATCATATTTGGAACTTTACTACCAAAGCCTTTAATCATAGGATAGCCGTTTGTTAACTCTCCGATCCATTCCCAATTTAATTCAAAATTCCAACCAAGCTTATCTACGTAAGTGCTCTTAGATAAAATTTCTGTCGAAGATAAATTCGTTTGTACTGCTTTATTTGGATGATCGTTCGGTTCATTTCCTTCAAGATCTGTACCTTCCCATACATAATTATTGATAATACTAGATGCACTTTCCCCCGCAAGCTGTCCAACGATTTTATCAACATCAACCGCACCATCTGCACTCTTTATTGTTTTAAATGCTGACATACAATTTTCCAGATCTTCTCCTGCATTATATGCACCAACAATGCCACCAGTATGCGCCTTATCATCGGAGCTTACTAAGGAACCGCCAGTAAAGCAATTACCGATATATCCACCACCATCCTGAATACCTGCAATTCCTCCGACATCATATAATCCAACTACATTCACATAAGCAAAACAGTTTTCTATATGCCCCATAATAGGACCTTCGCCCTCTTTTACTTTGCCCGCAATACCACCTGCGGTATGTCCGTTAGAACCCTCCTCAGAACCGATAACTGTACCTGTTACAACACAGTTTTCAATTCTGCCATAGCAGACACCCGTAATAGCGCCTACATTTTGTACTCCTTCTACATGAACATTAATCAAAGCCAAATTTTTAACAATGGCTTCATCCCATTGATAACCGATATAGCCGAATAAACCAACATACTTTCCAGGACGATAAACATTTAAATTGCTAATAGAATGATAATCACCATTAAAAGATCCTAAAAACCATCCTTTTTCCAGTCGTCCATTGGCTCCCAATTCACCTGATTCTTCCTTCGCTGCCGACATAGGTGGCATGTACCCACCTATCTTTACCATAAGTTCTGTCATGTCCAAATCTGCTGTCAAGATATAATTACCATCACGTGGTGCGTCTGGGAAACCATCTGCATTTGTGTCTTCTGGCTTCCAATCTCCAGTCATAAAAAGTAATTGCTCCGGTTTACCAATTTCATACAGTCCGGTTGTCGTGTTGTAATCCGGAACTTCTGCACCTAGTTCAATTAGCTTATCCAATTCCCAGTATTCTTCGACATCATTCGCTTTTGTTGTTTTGACACCTAGAAATAGTAGTACGCCCATACATAAAACAGCTAAAACTTTTTTCACCATGTTGCCTCCTTTTATTAGAAAGATGTTTTACTTAGCAACCGTTTCAACGTTTGCTTAATATACACATGTATATTTAATAGAAATTTGTAATCTGTTGTCTCACCTATCAGTTTTGCTAAATTCAATGATATCGGGCAGAATTCTATATTTCTTCAACATACCTAATCCCTTGTACCGTTCTAAGAGCACTGATAATCTCTGTCGGATTTTCGTTCTTTTCTAAGAGTACTGTTAAAAAGACACCAACTCCAGACGAATTATTTGTTTCCCCTTTATCAACGGCTACATTACTTATTTTCATATAACGCTCGTTAATGTATTTAAAAAATTCTCCAACACTTGATAATTGTTCAAAATCAATATACAAGTTTAGATGCTTCGCTAAAGACGCCACATGCCCTTCCACTTTATGTAGTAATGTCATAACCAAATAAATAAAGAAACTTCCCACGATTGCACCAAAATAGAATCCAATACCAATTGCTAATCCGATACAAGCAGATGCCCATAAACCAGCTGCCGTCGTTAATCCCTTGATGTGATTACTTCCAGTTACTATTATGCTACCTGCTCCAAGGAAACCGATGCCACTTATTACCTGCGCTCCTAGTCTTGCAATATCACCTGTACCTGTAAAATTATAGATATATTGATT
>JAEWEO010000168.1 GCA_023389295.1 Bacillota bacterium | reverse complement strand
CATGTACACATCCCTTCCTGCTGCTTCCTATTATAATAAGTGTATCCAATTTAGGATTAACCACACATATTTTTCTATTTGAATGTCTGTTATTATATCATAGCAGTAATGGAAAATCAATATAATTTTCGAATGTCTGTTCTATTTCTGCCAACACTTACCTTGTGAACAAGCATAGAAAAATGCCGAGATTTTACCTCCAACTGGTATAATCTCAGCACTTTTATTTTATCTTAAATCCATAAACTTTTAATCAGAGCTCCTGCTTAAGGGCCTTGTTACAAAGGTTCTTAAAAATAGTGGCAAATCTTTCGTCATCCGCTGTTGTACGCTTTGTGGTATGATTTTTAATCCGTTCGCCTGATCGTCTACATTTTCTTGCAATATCCCGTTCCATCAGCATAACGTCGATGTTGTTATCTGTATAAATCTTACCTTTTGGGTGTATTGCATAAGCTCCTTTTCCTAATGCCATGGCAGCCACTCCATAATCCTGAGTAACAACAATGTCTCCCTTTACCGTCCTATTAATCAAAGCAAAGTCTACTGCATCCGGAGCTTTACTCACCAAAATAATTTCACTATAATCCGAGGCTAAGATATGACTGGTATCAATAAGCATAATTACCGGTATTCCGAGGTTTTTTGCTATTTCTTCAATTATTTCTTTTACCGGACATGCATCTGCATCCACTAATATTTTCATAATTTTTCTCCAAACTTCATTCCAATAATTGTATCATATCATACCTTTGTTTCATCAACAATGTTAAATCCACTTCCTATGGTTCTTTTTCAATTGTGTATTTTTACACTAATCCAAATCAACATAGTAAATTTCTGTATAGGTAAGTTTGCCATCCACTCGTTCTGACTTCATAAGACTAATTTTTGACACCTCCATTTGTAGAGGTTTCATTTGTGCTTCAAAGGCCTTAGGATCAAATTCCTTCTTCACCTGTACCCTTCGCCCAAGAGTAAGATGCGGAGTATACTCCATATCATCTATTTCATAAAACCCTGCTTCCTTTAATTGCTTTACTAATTCCTTTTGTAGCCCCCATAGCGTATTCTCCCGTTCCACTCCAATCCAATAAATATCTCCTTCTCTTCTCTTGAATTTGCCAAGGCCATGCATTGAGAGAATGAACTTCTTACCATTCACTTTGCTTTTTGCTAAGTTCATTGCTCTTTTTACTTCATCAATTCGCTTCGTTTCTCCAATGAAATTAATCGTAAGATGCAAATTTTCTCTTCGGGTAAAGGTACCACTATTGGATAAGCCACGCAGCCTCTCTACTGTTTCATATAAAGAAGCTTCTACATTTTGTTGAAATATAACTGCAGTAAATAATCTCATCACAAACCTCCTAAGCAACTATCCAAATTAAGATACTATCACTATTATATATTAACTATTTCTCAGCAGCAATATGATGAAATGCTCTGACTTTTCTTAAAATGTACTTTTAGTGCTTTTTTAGTAATATATATAGATTGTAATATGTTGCTTAACCCGATATAATAATACCTAGGAGAGAGATTATGAACAGAAAGACAAAACAATTACTTACCCGCGTGGCCGGTCTCATACTTGCAGCTGCGCTTGCATTACCCATCAATCAATACATAACAACAGAAAATGAAGAAGACGTTTTCGAACAAACCTATAGTACCGGTGTTATTGAAGTACATCTCATTGATGTAGGTCAGGGAGACTCCATCTTAATTGAAGCAGAGGATCATGCCATGTTGATCGATGCCGGTGAAAATAACAAGGGCTCTATCGTTACAGATTATCTAAAGTCGCAAGATATCAAATCTTTGGATTATGTCATCGGAACCCACCCTCATAGTGATCATATTGGTGGCTTGGATACTGTACTTGATAGTTTCCCAACAAATAAAGTAATTCTTCCAAAGGTTACCCATACCACTAAAACCTTTGAGGATGTTTTGGATGCAATTGAACGCAAAAATCTTAAAATAACACAACCTATCGTAGGTGATCAGTACCAGTTAGGACCCGCATCTTTTACCATAGTCGCTCCAAATTCTTCAGAATACGATGATTTAAATGATTACAGCGTTGGTATTAAATTAACCTATGGTAACAACTCATTTCTATTTACCGGAGATGCAACGGACATGTCAGAGAAAGAAATGTTAGAAAGCGGAATTGATCTGTCTTCAAATGTATTAAAACTAGGGCATCATGGTTCCTCCACCAGCAGCACGGAAGAATTCTTAAATGCCGTTAATCCATCTTATGTTATGATTAGTGTTGGTAAAGATAATGAATACAGACACCCCCATGTCGAAGTGATGCGTCGCTTGAAAGAAAGAGACATTAAGGTATACCGATCCGATGTGCAGGGAAGCGTTGTATTTACCTCTGATGGTAAGAACATCTCAGTCAATACGAAAAACTATGAAATAACACAAGATGATATACAAAAATGATGAATACGGAGGCAAACAATGAGAAAACTAATCATCGACCGATTTGAAGGGAATTATGCGATATGCGAGTTGGAGGATAAGTCCTTTGAGAAAATTCCAAAATATAAGCTTCCTCTTGAATGTCAAGAAGGAACCTGTTTAATTCAGGATTCGGACGGTATGTATCAAAAAGATTCGGAAACTACAACAAATAGAGAAAAACGCATTACTGAAAAAATTAACCGTTTATTTGAATAAAGAGGAAAAGCAAAATGATTAAAGTAAATGAAATGTATCCAGAGGATAAGAAGGAATTCTATCAACTTGTTAACGCACAGTTAACAGCTTTGCTGGACAATGAGACTGATCTTATACCAAACTTAAGTAATGCATCTGCTTTGCTTGGTGTTGCACTTAGGGAAATCAACTGGGTTGGCTTCTACTTGGTAAATAACAACGAACTGCTCTTAGGTCCCTTCCAAGGAAAACCTGCTTGCATTCATATTCCTATAGGCAAAGGTGTTTGCGGTACTGCAGTCTCAAATAATGAGACTCAGTTGGTGGCAGATGTCCATGAATTTCCGGGACACATTGCCTGTGATAGTGCTTCACGTTCTGAAATAGTAGTTCCCATGAGGGTAGGTGCTCAAATAGTTGGGGTATTAGATATTGATAGCCCTATGTTATCTCGATTTGATCAAATCGACCAAAAAGGGTTGGAGGAATTTGTGGATATTCTAGTTCAGTCCATTAACTGGACAAAATAGCATAGTTTTCATCCTGCCAAGGTGAAAAAAAGGAAAAGGGATTAAATCAAACGGATACCCTTTTCCTTTTATATTTGTGATAAATAATTTTTAGTACACCATTACTGGTCCCTACCAAGCTCAGCCCTGATCTTCTCCAACACCTCTTCCATACCAAGGTTTTCACAATCAACTATGATATGTGCATATTTTTCATAAAGAGGGCATCGCTCCTCATAAAGAGAATGTAAGGTCTGTCCTTCCCGTAATACCACACCCCTCTGTTTAATGTTACCTAGACGTTTTTGTATGGTTTCATATGATAGCTTAAGATATACAACCGTACCTATATCCCTCAAATGTTCCATCGCTTTAGCACCATAGATAACACTTCCACCGGTCGCAATAACCGATTTTTCTGTTTGAATTTCTGAATTCACCTGTTCTTCAATAAGGATAAGTCCTTCCAAACCATCACGTTCAATGATGTCCTTTAACAAACACTTCTCTTGATCTTGTATTAGCAGATCCGAATCTATAAAATGATACCCTAGAACCTTTGCTAATATGACCCCTACTGTGCTTTTCCCAGCTCCAGGCATTCCAATTAGTACAATATTATTCATTCAAACTGTCCTCTCCTTTATACTGAGCAGATTATACCATTCTTTTTGCTCTATTCCAAGAGTCATTTTGATATTTTTTGCCGTAAAAATGGGCTGTTTTTTAGCGATAACCATTGGGATGATTTTTATGCCATTCCCAAGCAGTCGCAATGATTTCCTCCAGATCATCATGTTCCGGTCTCCATCCTAAGATTTCTTTTGCTTTCTCACTCGATGCAATTAGAACGGCCGGATCACCGGAGCGACGTGGTACTACTTCTGCTTTGA
>JAEWEO010000092.1 GCA_023389295.1 Bacillota bacterium | reverse complement strand
GAGGAAGGCTATGTAGATATTGAAGAGTTGAAAAAGGTGGTTGGTGACGATACAGCTGGCTTCATGCTTACTAATCCGAATACCATAGGTCTGTTTGATAAAAACATTCTAGAGATTACGAAGATTATTCATGATGCCGGTGGCTTAAATTATTATGACGGGGCTAACCTTAATGCTATTATGGGGATTACAAGACCCGGTGATATGGGCTTTGATGTGGTTCATTTAAATCTTCATAAGACCTTTTCCACTCCCCATGGTGGCGGTGGACCGGGTAGTGGACCGGTTGGATGTAAGGAATTATTAAAGAAATACCTTCCTTCTCCTCGTATTGTAAATCATGAGGGCAGATTTGAGCTGGAAGAAAAACCGAAGGAGAGCATTGGCAGAGTGAAAGCCTTCTATGGTAATTTCCTGGTAGTGGTTCGAGCACTAACCTACATTCTGACACTTGGTGGTGATGGTTTAAGGAATGCTTCCGAAAATGCAGTCCTTAATGCGAATTACATGATGCATCAGTTAAAAGAATCCTTTGATATACCATTCAAAGGGCATTGTATGCATGAGTTTGTAATTTCTTTAGAGGAATTGAAGAAGGAAAAGGGAGTCTCGGCTCTCGACTTTGCTAAAACCCTACTTGATTATGGCATGCATCCTCCTACCATGTATTTCCCTTTGATTGTTCATGAAGCATTAATGATAGAACCTACAGAAACAGAATCAAGGGAAACCTTGGACGAAGCAGTAGCCGTATATCTGAAGGTATTAGAACAGGCAATAACAGAGCCGGAGTCCTTACATCTATCTCCTGTTACAACTGTCATTGGTCGACCGGATGAGGTAGCAGCTGCAAGAACACCTATTTTAAGATATCAATACAATAATTAGGCTGATTCCTATACTCTGGTTCCTTACTTTATGGAACCGGAGTATACTTGAATGTAGTTTGTGATTAAGATTTGCTCCTAGTGATAGTATATGCCTTTGCATAATAAGTATATGGGATACTTATTACAAAGGAATTTAGATAATTTTATATTACTATATGATAGAAAGAGGTTACCCTTGATTAGGAAGATTAGATATTTTATTTCAACAGAAACAAATCCCTATAAAAACCTTGCAGTAGAGGAGTACCTATTAAAGAATGTGAAAGAAGAGGAGTGCATTCTTTATCTTTGGCAGAATGAAAAGACCGTTGTTATCGGTAAGAATCAAAATCCCTGGAAGGAATGTAAAGGTGCCGAACTGGAGGCAGATGGTGGTAGCTTAGTTAGAAGGCTTTCCGGTGGCGGCGCCGTATTCCATGATCTAGGGAATCTTAATTTTACTTTTTTGGTAGCAAAAGAGAATTATAATGTGGAGCGTCAATTAGAAGTGATTCTGGAAGCGGTTAAAGCACTAGGAATTCCAGCCATGAAGACAGGAAGAAATGATATCTCCGTAGAGGGAAAAAAATTCTCCGGTAATGCGTTCTTCTCAGACGGAAGTCATAATTATCATCATGGTACCATACTGGTAAATGTAGATATGAGTATGCTATCTCATTATCTAAATGTCTCCCGCGATAAGCTGGTATCTAAGGGTGTGGAATCGGTTCGCGCCAGGGTAACCAATTTAACGGAGTATAAGCCGGATTTAACGATCAAACTCATGAAGCAGGAATTAATTACAGCTTTTCAAAAAATATATGGCTTAGTACCAAAGATGCTGGAAGTAAGTGAATTCGATGATGATATCTTAATGAAACTTGAGCAAAAGTTTTCCTCCTGGGAATGGATCTATGGTAAGAAGCTAGAATTTAATTACTCGATCAGTAGCAGGTTATCCTGGGGAGATTTTGATTTAAAATTAGTGGTAGAATCAGGAATTATTAAAGAGTGTATCATTTATTCCGATTCCTTAGAGACAAAGCTATTTGAGGAATTGCCAAGAATATTAAAAGGATGTACTTTTTCCTCTGAAGCTATGAGAAATACATTAATGGCACTTCAAACAACCAGAGAGGAAGAAGATATGGTACTGGATATGATAGATCTTATAATGAAAGAGAATATCTAAAGCCGAAAAACAATGACAAAAGCCAAAGAAGATATCAAAAGCCAAAGAAGAATATCGTAATTGTTTAAATAAAACGGAGGAATGTTACATGGATAAATTTGATTTAATCGTCATTGGATCCGGCCCAGGTGGCTATGTAGCAGCAATCAAAGCAGCAAAGCTTGGGATGAGAACAGCAATAATTGAAGGTAGGGAGATAGGAGGAACCTGTTTAAACCGTGGATGCATTCCTACTAAAACTCTGATGCACAGCTCCCATCTATATCAGGAGGCTAAAAGCTTTGAAGAGGCCGGGATTACTTTTGAGGGAATTAAGCTTGATATGGAACGGATACAGGATAGAAAAGAGGAAGTAGTGCAAAAGGTAAGACAAGGAATCGTTTCTTTGCTGGAGGCCAATAAGGTTAGTATTTTGACTGGGACAGCCACTATTTTGCCTAATAAGCAGGTGCAGCTACTAAAAAATGACTCGAGTATTGAAATTTATGAATCCAATAAGATACTAATTGCAACCGGCTCAAATCCTTTAATTCCTAACATAGAGGGAGTAAAGCATGAGAATGTAATAACAAGTGATGAGCTATTATCTAGACGTAACTTATATAAGAAACTTTTAATCATCGGTGGAGGTGTAATTGGAATTGAGTTTGCTTCCATCTATCAGGACCTAGGTTGCGAAGTTGAGATTATAGAGGCAATGGATCGAATTTTACCGGGAATGGACAAAGAAATATCCCAGAGTGTTGCCATGAGCTTGAAGAAAAAAGGTGTAATCATACATACAAGAGCCAAGGTAACAAAGATTATGGAAGAGGAACATAGGAATTTGATGTGTGAATTCGAAGAAAAGGGTGCTATTAAAACTACAACTTCTGAGGGGGTTTTAGTTTCCGTTGGAAGAAGAGCAAATACACTTGGTCTATTTGATCCAGAAGTTACCTTAGAGATGGAGGGGGCTTGTATCAAAGTTACGGAAAGGTTTGAAACCAGTATTCCTGATATCTATGCAATCGGTGATGTGATAAGAGGAAAACAGCTGGCGCATGCGGCATCAGCACAGGGCGTTGTAGCTGTAGAGTATATGTGTGGCAAGGAACCTTCCATTGATTTAAATGTAATTCCCTCCTGCATTTATACTACTCCGGAGGTTGCTACCGTTGGTCTAAGTGAAGAAGAAGCAAAGGAACAGGGATATACCCTTAAAATTGGTAAATACCCGATGTTGGGTAACTGTAAAACAATGTTATCCAGAGGAGAAAGAGGTTTTATCAAGGTGATTGCTGATGAGGCGACGGACAAAATCTTAGGTGCGCAGCTCTTATGTGACCGTGCTACGGATATGGTGAGTGAATTTGCTACCGCTATTGTAAATGGATTAACGACAAAGGAACTGGCATCCGTTATCCGCCCGCATCCGACCTATAGTGAAGCTATTACAGAAGCAGTAGAGGATGTTGATGGTATGGCAATCCATCTCATGCCAAAGAGGATCATAGGATCGGTCACCTGAACTTTTGATCCTTATGTAATCAAAAAATGTTAAGTATTGCATATCTGGTTAATGATGTAAGTGTTCTAATTTTCGTTGTTGAAGTCGAAATGAAGTGTTATAATCGTGGTACTAAAAGTGATAGGATTGAAAGACAAGGAGGAAGCTATGAGAATATTAAGAGAGAACACAATGGCCTTGGTGATTGATATGCAAGAAAAATTAGTACCTGTGATTAATCAAACAGAGGAATTGCTTCATAATACAGAAATATTAATAAAAGGACTTGAAATACTACAGGTCCCCCTCTTAGTTACCCAGCAGTATACCAGGGGGTTAGGAATGACGGTAGCTCCAATTATAAAATTAATCGGTGAGAAGTTTACCTACGAAGATAAGATTACCTTTAGTTGTGCAGAGGATGAGAACATTCTGCAAAAAATCAGAGAGGCCGGCAAACAAAATATTATTGTTTGCGGAATTGAAGCACATATCTGTGTTTTACAAACGGTTATTGATTTGCTTGCCCTGGGATATCAGGTGATTTTGGTAGAAGACTGTATTGGTTCCAGAAAAGAAAACAACCGCCAGATAGGAATCCAGAGAGCAGTTGCAGAAGGTGCTATCGTAACGACCTATGAATCCCTTCTATTTGAACTGACAAGAGTCGCAAAGACAGAAACATTTAAGGAAATATCAAAGTTAATTAAATAGAGAAACGAATTGAATAAAAATAGGATTAGAATAGCGAAGAGCCTTCATGTCATAGACTAAGTGATATAGGGCTCTTTTTTGTACTAAGAGTCAAATCTTCTGAGTCGACATTTATAAATAGAAATTATTTCAATATAAAAGAACTAATTAATCTTGATAGAATGGTGATACTTATATTATGGCAGAACAAATGTTTGAAAAATAATTGACTTTTACGGATAATTTTGCTATTATTTACACAGAACAAATGTTTGTAATGAGGGGGATTATCATGGTTATTCAAGAAAATATGTCAATCCAGAGAAAACTTGAGGTTTTATCAGATGCCGCCAAATATGATGTTGCCTGTACTTCAAGCGGTGTGGAACGCAAAGGTAATAATTCCAGCATGGGTAATAGTGTAGCGTGCGGTATTTGTCATAGCTTCTCAGCAGATGGCAGATGTATCTCTCTTTTGAAAGTGTTGTTTACCAATGAATGCGTTTTTGATTGCAAATATTGTATTAACAGATCCTCCAATGATGTGGTAAGAGCCTCTTTTACTCCCGAGGAGATTAGTGAACTCACCATGGAGTTTTATCGGAGAAATTATATAGAAGGTTTGTTTTTAAGCTCTGGGGTATTGATTAGTCCAAATCATACAATGGAATTGATTCTGGAAGCATTACGCTTACTCAGGGAGGTTCATCGTTTTAACGGATATATTCATTGCAAAGCAATTCCTGGAGCAGATCCGGAGTTAGTAGAGATGTTAGGATGGTACACCGATCGTATGAGTGTTAATCTTGAATTGCCAACAGCGGAGAGCTTGCAGGAATTAGCTCCTCAGAAGAATCGTAAGAAAATATTAAAACCAATTCGTCAGATCCAATTAGGAAGGAAGATGAATCGGGATTTCTTAGGGTTACCCGATCACAAGCTACAGCTTACAGATAGATTAACGAATCAGGTGGATCAAGAGATTCATGAGATTATTACATCGAATACTGGACTTCAGTCTTATCAAAAGAAGCCACTTACAAATAGGAGCTTTGTCCCAGCGGGACAGAGTACCCAGATGATTATCGGAGCTACCAAAGAAAGTGATTACCAGATTATGTCGGTAGCTGAAACCTTATACAATAATTTTGATTTGAAGCGAGTGTTCTATTCAGCATTTATGAACGTGAATCAAGATTCTAGACTTCCCTCAACAGAGGCCGGACCACCGTTACTTCGAGAACACAGACTATACCAGGCAGATTGGCTTCTTCGTTTTTATGGTTTTCAGACAGCCGAGCTTCTAAATGAAAAACATCCCAATTTTAATGTACTTTTAGATCCTAAATGTGATTGGGCTTTGCAACATCTGGAACAATTCCCTGTGGAGGTGAATAAAGCCGATTATTACACATTACTACGTGTACCGGGAATCGGTACCAACTCTGCCAGACGGATTATTATGGCCAGAAAAAGTGCAGTTCTTGACTTTAAAGATTTAAAACGTTTAGGCATTGTGCTAAAAAGAGCTGTCTATTTTATTACCTGTAACGGAAAAATGATGTATCCAATTAATATTGAAGAGAATTTTATTACAAGACAGCTGGTTTCTCTAAAAGATCAGGTGCCAATTGGAATCGATAAGGATATTACTTATAGACAATTATCATTATTTGATGATGTTAATTTTCAAGTGGATAATAGGATTGTACCACAGATTGCAAGTGTGTTGTAAAAGATAGGAGATGCTTATGGTTATAAGAAGAATATATCTTTGTGATGACAGTATCGATGGAATATTTACTGCTATCTACCAGGCTTGGAGTTCAAGATACGGACATTCTAACATTAAAATAGAAGAAAAAAGCGAGGGAAGTAAGTATTCCAATATTGAATTATTTGCGGAATATGTTGCAGTTGATACAGATTACACTCTGTCCACGAAGGTAGCAAAATCTATACGGGAGAAAATCTCCTGTGAAGCCTATGAAATGATTTGTCGCGTAGCATTGTCTAATCATGATGGTAAAGCAGATCTCATTTATCGCTTTCTAATCTTAGGATTTGCAGTTGGGAGAAGTATTACTGAGCAGATTAGTAATGAAGTAGTGAACCAGGTTTTTCGTATTAATAAATATGTAGGCAATGAGGCACATCATTTACTAGGTTTCTTGCGTTTTTCAGAGAGAGAAAACGGTTTGTTAACCTCGGTAATACATCCAAAGAATAATGTTTTGACAATTATTACGCCACATTTTGCGGACAGGCTACCAGGAGAACGATTCTTGATTTATGATGAAAATCGTAAGCTTGCTACTTTTCATGTGCCGGGCAACTCATGGATTTTAGCGAAGGTGCCGGAGATGGATCAAGAGAATTTGCAGGAAATTACTATGGAAGAAGATGAATATCGAGATTTATGGAGGGCGTTTTTTGATCATATAGCAATTAAAGAACGTATTAACCCCAAATTACAAAGGAATAATCTACCTTTGCGTTTTCGTGATGATATGACAGAATTCAACTATCAAAATTCAAATAATTAAATGCATCAGAATTACTAAAAAAATGGATGATTCTGGTTTTGTTATAATTCCTCTTAATGCATAAATGCAATGATGCGAGAGATACTATTCTTGTATCTGATATTATATTATAGGAGGAGTTTCTATGAAGAAAAATCTGGCTATATTAATTAGCTTCTGCTTCGTTATAATGTTTGTATTAACTGCATGTACTACGAATGATGATCTTAATAATAGCGAAACAAATGGTTCTACAAACGATGCAACAGACAAAGATAATAATGGAAACGGACTTGCAAATGACATTACCAATGACATGAATAATGACTTAGGAACTGGAACAACGAACGGTACAACCAACAATACAACCGGAACAACGAATGGTACAACAAGTGGCACAACAGGAACAACAAACGGTACAACAGGTACAACCGGAACTGGTACAACAGGAACAACAAACGGTACAACAGGAACTACAGGAACAACAGGAACAACAAACAATACAACTGGAACTGGAACAACAGGAACTGGAACCGGTGGTGGCGGAATGTAGTATTAAATCATAAGGCAGGGACTTTTATTCCCCTGCCTTGTTTTTTATCTTGAACTATAACGAAGCATCTAGCTCTACTAAATATTTTACGGTTTTTTTGCGCAAGATTTACACACTCCATTAATATGAATCTGATGGTCCTTAATGATAAAACCTTCTTCTTCCATAACATTTTCCAAGGCATGAATTGGACAAGAAGGTAAATCGAATACTTTCTTGCAATCTTCACATATTACAACATGTTTGTGTTCATTTTGATTTGCTTTAATGCGATAAAACACTTCATTATCATTTAAATGGTATTTATCTATTAAATTCTGGCTTACAAGAGCATCGATATTACGATATATCGTAGATTTTGCAATCCTTGGAAGCTGTTGAACAATTTGTAAGTATATCTCATTAATTGATAAGGGACGGTCAGAATCCCTAAGGATGGATAATAATATTTGTTTTTGCTTGGTATTTCTCTGGCTTTCCATACAATACTCCTTCCAGAATTTTTTCATAATAAGGCATTTTGATAATATATTTTTTCTCTGTATTAATATTAACGAATATCTGTTTTATCAATATTGCTAGCTAGAAACAAAGGAATCTATTTATCCAGTACATATTTAAAACACGGCTGT
This sequence comes from Bacillota bacterium, assembly GCA_023389295.1. GTDB lineage: Bacteria > Bacillota > Clostridia > Lachnospirales > Lachnospiraceae > Mobilitalea. The sequence continues at coordinate 1,610 of JAEWEO010000092.1, read as the reverse complement.
TGATTACGCATGCAAGAACTTAGCTTCTTAAAACCTAATTTTTTTGCAAGACCTTGGGATTTAAGATTGTCTTGTTCTATGATTGCTACGATTCTATTAATATTAAGTTTGTGAAATGCATAATCTATGACTGCTCCGACAAATTCCTTAGCATACCCAAGTCCGTGTAGCGATGGATCAAGGAGGTATCCTAACTCATAGATCTTTTCTCCATCATATTGATTTAGTTCGATGCCACATCGGCCAATCAGATGATTGTTTTTTAGCGTATAGACACCCCACAAACCATAATCATAAAAAGGATAGATATTTTTAATATAAGCCTCTAACTTTTCTTTTTCAATAGAATAGTCATCTGTAAAATCATGGATATATTTCTTGATCTCTTCGTTTTTACAGATTTCAAATAAATCCTTTGCATCATCTGGAGAAAGTTCCTTTATAATAAAATGATCGGTTGTTAGTATGGTCAAAGGTTCCACATGTGCTCTTTGGTATACTTTATTTAAGAATTCATAATTAATTTCATCAAAACCCTCAATTAAGAAGTAGGCTTTGCTTAAGTCTTGGTTTCCTGAATTAGGGTTAACAAAACCGACACTAACAATTCCTGCAGCATTAGCTGCCGTTACACCATTATAGGAGTCTTCAATGATGAGACATTCGCTTGGGGAAGTTTTAAGTTTATTTGCCGCCAAGAAAAAAATTTCAGGATTAGGTTTTGGGTGTTGTACCATAGAACCGGAGACATACCCTTGAAAATATTGCTTTATTTGAAGGCTCTCCATGACTTCCTCTATTACATGTGAAGGAGAAGAAGATGCAATAATTAAGGAAATCCCATGTTGATATAGATCCTTGATTAATTCGATCACATAGGGAACTACAATGTGACCTTCTATTTCTAACATCTGAGCTTTACATTCATCATTTGCGGCTAATAATTCTTCTGGCGTAATTTGCAGATTGAAATCCTTAACCATTTTTTTACACATATGATAAGTGGTGCTGCCAATGAATTCCTGCAATGCCTCCTCTGTTATATCTATCTGATATCTTTTTAAAGCTTTGATAGCGGCTCTTGCATGCATTGGTTCGCTATCAATGATGACACCATCCATGTCAAAAATTACTGCTTTTAACAATCTATCTACCTCCGATTATGTATGTAAGTAAAAGGAATAACTCCATGTGGCATTTCAAATAATAATAGTATACCTCTTTTCTTCGTGTCTTTCAATTGCAAATGCCTAATTCAAAAAAAGCGGATGTGATATACATTCCGCTAGTTTTTTTTCAGGATTTTCTCAAAGAACAAACCGGCAAAAAACCATGCCGGAGCGTAATCGAATCGAATCACTCCTTTATAATTTAGTCTTGCTTTGCTATAATCCCAAGGGCATGCACCATATTTTTTCAGAATAATTCCAGACGAATATTCTGCAATAAAAATTAGTAATGAATAAACACCTCCTCTTACGAGTGCATTCCTGTTCTTAAGCTTGTTACAAATAGGAGATAAACAGGCAGCCATACCATAGATGGGGAACATCCAAACAGAGGTGTGACAGGAAAGAGTCTTATCCGTCCGTTTACGAAGAGAATCAAGA
>JAEWEO010000320.1 GCA_023389295.1 Bacillota bacterium | reverse complement strand
GATTACCAGTACCCGTTGCAATCATCTTAGGTGGTGTCATCGGTATGGCATTAGGAGCATTTAACGGCTTATCAGCAAATATTTTAAAAATTCACCCCATGATTGTTACATTAGCTACGATGGCTATTTATAAAGGGATATCTTATACACTTTCTGGTTCGAAATCCTTTTACAATTTTGATGAAAGCTATATTGCAATCGGGCAAGGATATGTAGGTGTTGTATCTGTTCCAATCATTATAGCTTTTGTAGTTGCTATCATCATTCATTTTATGTTAGAGAAAACTTGCTTCGGACGTTTTATCTATGCAGTCGGCGGAAATGCTGAAACTGCACGTCTAGCAGGTATCAATGTTAGTAAAATCAAAGTTATGGTATTTGGTATTGCAGGTGTATTATATACTATTTCTGCAGTAATTTTAACCTCGCGTGGAGGTTCCGCCAGCTCATCCATTGGACCTGGTGTAGAGTTTGATGCGATAACGGCCTGTGTACTTGGTGGTGTTTCCTTTATTGGTGGTGAAGGACGTGTCAAAGATGCGGTAGTTGGATGTTTAATTCTTGGTATCCTTGGAAATGGCATGCAGCTTATCGGTATGGGCGTCTATACTCAGAACATTGTGAAAGGTCTTATCCTCATGGCCTCGATTGGATATGATACCTATCAGAAGATGTCCAAAGTTAAAAAGGTTGTTGCTAAATAATGTATTTATACAATTAATAAGATAGTACATAGAATCCCCTGCTAAATCATTTGGTTAGCAGGGGATTATTGTATTTGTTAGAAATTGAAATCCTCCAGCAAAAATGGCAAATCAATAATAACTTGCATAGAACACTAAGAATAGGTTATGATAAAAAAGGAAAATACAGGATAATAGAGGGCTACTGATCAAGACGGGTGCAATTCATAATAATTACGAAAACGGAGGTACCAAGTGGAAAATTTGTACAACATGGTAATAGAATCAACAAAATATATTAACTCTAAAATCACTCTTTCCCCTAAAATAGGAATGATACTTGGTTCGGGATTAGGAAATCTAGTTAAGAATATGAGCAATAAAGAAATTATAAATTATGAGGACATTCCCAATTTTCCAAAATCAACAGTAGAAGGTCATCAGGGGTGTCTGGTCATCGGAGAGCTTCACGGAGTAGAAGTACTTGCATTGCAAGGACGCTTCCACTATTTTGAAGGGTACTCTATGAAGGAAGTTGCTTATCCGGTATTTGTCATGAAACAACTCGGGATTGAAACACTTATTATCACCAATGCCTGCGGTGGAATCAATACTTCCTTTGAACCAGGGGACTTGATGATTATTAACGATTTTATTAATCTGATGCCAGGAAATCCATTGATTGGTCTCAATGATGAGCGCTTTGGACCACGTTTTCCGGATATGACAGAACCCTTTAAGAAATATCTTATTGAAACGGCAAAATCAGTTGCAGATAAACATCATATTCCTTATAAGGAAGGGGTATATGCTGGTTTTATGGGCCCTTATTATGAGACAGCTGCTGAGATCAGAATGATAGGAAAACATGGTGCAGATGCGGTAGGTATGTCTACAGTTCCGGAAACAATAGCAGCTAATTATCTGGGAATGAATGTACTTGGTATCTCCTGTATTACCAATATGGCTACGGGAATACAAAAGGTAAAGCACTCTCATGAAAGAGTAATAGAGACAGCGAATAGAGCTTCTCAACTGTTCTGTATTTGGATTGAAGAACTAATAAAAGAATTATAAACTCGATAATTGATTGTTAATGATATTTATTCGGCGTGAGTACTACAAGTTGATTCACGTTGATACAGATTAGTGGTGTCCTATTTATTTCAAATTTATATAACTGACATAAAGTTGTTAATTAAAAACATTAGAAGTGCTTAGATGCCTTGTATTCAAGGGATTGAGGGGCAATTAAGACATACATTACGGTATGTCTTTTTTTATCGCGAAAATGATATGTTGCAGATTTATTAGCGAAATCTATCATTTTATCTTTAGTAAATATAAGTGGAATTGATTTTCAACTTTTTTTATTTGACTGCAATATTTTGCACTACTATTGGATGTTCTATTTGAAAGGAGGTATTATGAAAAATTGCATAGTTCGAAACCGGGATGATATTGATCGTACCATTGAAGAATATTCAAATACCATTTACAAAATAGCTTTCTCTTATACAAAAGATAAATCGATATCAGAGGATATATTACAGGATGTTTTAATTAAATATATGACAGATTCAACTTTTTTTTATGAAGAGGAATACAAAAAAGCCTGGTTAATACGTGTAACAATAAATGAGTGTAAAAAGTTCTTTCGATCAATATGGAATTCAAAAAGAATTCCGTTAGAGGATATATATCCATTTCATGATCCGGAAAAGCATGATGTATTTTATGCGGTTATGAATTTACCGAAAAAATATAGAATTATTGTTCACTTGTATTATTATGAAGGCTTATCAATTAAAGAAATAAGTAGTGCGCTAGATATGAATGAAAATACCATAATGTCATTGCTATATAGAGGAAGAAAAATATTAAAAAATATTATGGAGGTAGAATATGAATATAAGCCAATATAAGAAATCCATGAATGAAATAGATGTAAGAAAATTCTCATCAGAAGAATTAATAAGTGAAAATAGTAAAAAATTAAAAAGAGCTAAAATAAAAAAAATCACGCTTGTCAATCTTTTTATAGGAATAGTATTTTTAAATTTAATATGGTTTAATATTTTACCCAGTCAAAATTCAAGAATTACTTTTACGGCCTATGGAGCTGTTGATGAAATGCAATTATCAAACCGTTTTGTAGATTTTAATACGACTATTTCACCTATGAATGGAGGTATCAATAATGACAAAAGTGGTTATGTAAATAGCAATATATATTTTAGATGTGAAGGTGAAGATATTGAATTTATAACATATACCAGCTCTGATCAAATTGTAGATCAGAGTAATTGGAAAGGTGCTACTGCTTATTATGTGGAGAATATGGTGATACCGTTAAGTGAATACAATAGCCGTATCAATGAGGATGATTTCATATATGGTTATTATGTACCCGGCGAGGACACCGCAAATATAACAAAAGTAATTGGAAGTTCTTATAGTGTAAATTATGAAGATCAAAATGATAAACAATATGGCTTGATTCTCGCAGCTACAGTAGATCAAACAGGTATATTACAAATTAATGATGCAATAATAAAGATTGACGTCCATTTTTATGATGGATCAGTTCAACATAAAAAAATGTTAATAAGATCAGGTCAGGATGGATTTTCAAGGATACAATTAAAAATATTATGATACTCGTAATGAAGCATTTGTTAAAAATAATATTAATCTACATTAAATCATACTACGTCTTCCGTAAGATGTAGTATTTTTTTGCAAATAAAAGGTTTCTTAGAAATGCTATATCAGTGGATAATCTGAATGCTTCTATACTGATTGATTCTATTTTTACAGATTCTAACATATATCAACGTTATAAGGGACCCGTACAACAACTTTCACAAAAATTTGATACATAAATTTAGTAAAGAGTTACAACTTTTCATATGGTTGATCATAAAGCTTTACAGAACGGTGTTTATGAAATAGAATGGGATTATTCATGACTAATATGAATTCAGTAATTACTGTATTAGGAAATATGTTCTAATACCTTGAACATCGTGAAAGGAACACTTTAAAGATGAAAACCATGAAGAATTTTTTATTAAAGCATCATCTACTACGTACCCTTGTTGAGTTAAAAGGCAATCCCCGTGCCTGTGTTTATACAGAACCGATGTGGGGACTTTCCATGAATCTGTGTCTGCCCTATGCATCAGTATATATGCTGAGCTTTGGTATGAGTGATGTACAGGTGGGAATTATATCCTCAATTTATATGTTTTCCCAGATGATCTTTGCTTTTTTATCCGGTGCTATCGTTGATAAAATGGGACGCCGATTAAGTACTATGATTTTTGATTTTCTTGCCTGGAGTCTTCCTTGCCTTATATGGGCATCTAGCCAGGGCTTTTGGTTTTTTGTTGTTGCAGCACTTCTAAATGGAACGATGAAAATAACCACAGTATCTTGGGATTGTCTTCTGGTAGAGGATGCTCCAAGGGATAAAATAACTCAAATATATTCCTGGGTTATTATTTGTGGTAATCTTTCCGCACTATTTGCACCAATATCCTCAATCCTGGTAGCAAAGCTTACACTAGTACCGGCAATACGAATACTCTATATCAATGCCTTTATTATTATGACAATAAAGCTATTGCTCCTTTATAAGCTCTCAACAGAAACAGCTGTTGGGAAGGTCAGGCGTGAAGCATCCCGCGGTATGTCATGGGGTGAGATGTTATCCGGATATAAAAGTGCCTTAAGAAAAATTTTAGCCTCCAGGGGTACCATGTTTGCAATCGTCATCAGTATCTTAGTTGAGATTGTAGCGATGCTTGGAATGACCTTTTGGCAAATTATCGCATCTCGCCGTATCGGTGTTCCGGATACCTTATTGCCGATTTTTCCAATGGCTCGAAGTATAATTTCGATCGTTCTTTTCTTTACCGTTATTGCACACATCAAGCAAACGAAGCTTAAGTGGCCGCTGTATGGTGGATTTATCAGTTCCATAATCAGTTGTATACTACTGATTTCAATAACAGATATCGGTGCGTGGGGATATGTTATATTATCGGCATCTTTATTATTTGAAGCATTGGGTGTGGCAGTTCTTGGCACACTTAGAGAATCCTTGGTTGCTATTCATGTGGATCCTTCTGAGCGTTCGGGAATTATGGCCTTGCTTCAGACGACGGTAATGCTGGTGAGCGTGCCCTTTGGTTACATAGGTGGATTACTTAGTGATATTTCAAGAATATTGCCCTTCGTTCTAAGTATTGCATTGTTATTGTTAGGCATTCTTGCGACAACCTTGTTTTATCGTACTTCTTCCAAAGCATAACTTGAATATCAACCAGTAATTATGCAAGTGGTGATAAGAATGGTCATCTTTCATTTATTGAATAAGAAAACTCGTGTTTTCTGAATTGATTTATATAAAAAAGGTAACCCTTGAAACATAAAAATTTCAAGGATTACCTTTTTTGAACATTTATTAGAGGTTAACAAAGAATAGCTCCATTTTGAGAAAATTCATTCCCATCTTATTGACAACGGGTCATAATCCATTGCCTTACAACGGTCATTATAATTCTCCGGCTGCCCCTTGTCTAAACTATTGTCATAGCGACCTGCATAGAGAATACCTGTTTCATCATAAACAAC
>JAEWEO010000030.1 GCA_023389295.1 Bacillota bacterium | reverse complement strand
ATCATTATTTGAGCTCCAACTAGCTGGAACAGGTTGTATTTGTTCAATTAAAATATCCGATAACAGATTCGACATATTCTTTTTAGGTCTTATCTTTGCTGTGTTCTGATTATTGCTAGCCTTTGTTGCTCTAGCAATACTTCCTTTACCTACCGCCAATTCTATTGACCTCCTCTGCCAAATTCATATATTCCTTCGCACTTCTGCTGCTTTTCTTGTAAGCGATTACGGGTTTGCTATTATCCTGTGCCCATTCAATGGAACTGTCAATTCGGATAAAGGACTCAAAGACGTAGACATGATCAATGGCCTTTAAAGTATCAATGGTCTGTTTAAAATAATTCTTACGCTCGTCCACCTTAGTGATAGCAATTCCCATCAAAGACAGCTGTGGCGCAATCTGTTTGACTTCATTTAGAAACTCCAACATATTGGCTAGTCCAAAGAGCCCCCACGGACTTGCTTCTACAGGTATAACAAGTTGGTCAGAAGCACACATAATATTCATTACCCATCCACCAAGGGTCGGTGGTGCATCAATCAGTATGTAGTCGTATCCGCCCTCTGTCACAACCTTCTCGAGGCATTTTTTTAATATATATTCCCTCTGCCATTTTGTAAATAGTTCATATTCAATAGAACTCATCAAAGTTGAAGATGGAATTAAATCAAGATTTTCGTATTCCGTCTGTAAGATATAGTCGGACAAATCTTTTTGATTTTTGATAGCATAATAGAGGTTCTTTTCACCTCTTGCATATTCTAAAACCTTCTCCTCAGAGAAATAAGAAAGGGATAGATTGAGTTGCATATCGCCGTCAATCAGAAGCACCTTATTTCCTAAAAGTGATAATCCATATCCAATATTAGAGCAGGTGGTAGATTTACCGCTACCGCCCTTATTATTAGCAAAACATATAATTTTTGTCTTCTTCATACACATCCAACTTACCACAAAGGAGACTCGTTTACAATTAGGCTAATACCTAAGGCTCCTATATGGCTATCCTTTCCTATCTATTCTCAGATTATTATAACTGAAAATGTAAAATTATACAATTATAGAGTTAATATATCAACCAAAAAGAAAATCCTGGAAGGAATAATACTTTATATAACCTAGCTGTTCCTATATAATGTTTATGACAAATGGCTATCTTAACAATGGATTAACATAAAATTTGATATAATATGAAACGATTAAATTAGGAGGTGTATTTATGCGTCTTTTAATCATAGAAGATGACAAACAATTATCAAGTGAAATGAAAACTGGCTTAGAACGACAAGGTTTCATAATAGATATTGCTAATACAGGATTTGACGGAGAAGAAAAAGCATATATTACGGATTACGACGCCGTTCTTTTAGACTTAAATCTGCCGGACAAAGACGGACTTGAAATACTTTCCTTCTTACGTAAGAATGAACGAAACATACCTATATTGATCGTATCCGCGAGAGATAAGGCGGCAGATAGGATTAGCGGATTAGATTTAGGGGCTGATGATTACATCATCAAGCCTTTTGATTTTGCTGAATTAACCTCTCGCATTCACGCAGTCATTCGCCGCTTTTATGGGCGGACAAGTCCTAAAATCACCTATGGGCAACTCTCTATTTGTCCAGCTACACGGGTGGCATTATGGAACAACGAGAAAATTGATTTATCGGCAAAGGAGTTTGATATCCTAAGTTTCATTGCACAGTGTCATCCACAAATTGTGTCCAGCGAAGAAATTATTGAACATAATTACGATGAATATTTTGACCTGATGTCATCTGTTTTGCGGGTACATATTTCTAACCTTCGCAAAAAACTACAATCGATCAGCGGTCAAAATCTTTTGGTTACAGTTAAGGGAAAGGGGTATCGTTTATGGGAAGAATCAAATCATTAAAATTCCAAAATGTGATACTGTTCTATTCCTTCACTTTAATGGGTGTGTTTTTTCTAGTATCTGTCCTTTTAATCTCCAAAATAAAAATCAAAGTTCCAAAACAGATGCAGGGATATTATATTTCCATTGAGGGAGCTAAGATTACTGGACAAAATCTAAATATCCCCGTATCTGACCTGCAAAAAAGCATGGTTAATACAGAAATAATTAATTCAATTTTCACAGCCCAATTCATCAAAATCATAACGATTACCATATTGATTGCTTTTATAATTTCACTTTTGCTATCTTTTACCTTCGCTTATTTTTTGAATAAGTGGATCGTAAGGCCAATAGCAGAAACAGCAAATAATCTGAATAATATACCGGAAAAGAAACCTGTAGCTACTACCGCTTTTCCAAAAGAGTTTTCTGAAATTGAAGCAACATTTTTAGAAGCAAAAGCTGAAATTGCACGTTTATATACCGACTTTGAGCATTTGAGTTCCTATATTTCTCATGAACAAAAAAATGCTCTCGCTGTATTACGAGCAATGATACAAAACGAATTTACGGCTATTGAAAAGCAAGCGCTAACACAGATTGACCGCATGTCAAAGAGTATGGATGATATTTTAACTCTTTCAACAAATAATATGATACCTCAAAAGGTTGATTTAGCTCTTGTCAGCGGTACGGTAGTTGATGAATACAGGAAAGTATTTGCAGACATATCTTTTGATTTTGACGAAGAAGCTTCGCTCTATATTGCCGGACATGAATTACTGATTTACCGAGCTGTCAGTAATCTAATTGATAATGCCATAAAATATGGTAGGAATAAGCAAATTATCGTTTATGTAGGTGCAAAAAAAGATTGTCCGTATGTAGCTGTTTATGATCATGGTATTGGCATCCCTATGGAGGAGCAGGAAAAAATATTTAAACGCGGCTATCGAATTGGAAATCGCAAGCAAGACGGCTACGGTATCGGCTTAAGCCTTGTGCATCATGTCGTAGAGCTATGCGGAGGCTTCATTTGGGTAGATAGCAAAGAAAATATCGGTTCTACCTTCAAAATTGCTTTCCCTCCCTTTACATTAGATTAACACAACTTTTGCTATTCTTAATGCAGAAAGTCGACCGCGGGACTTTCATCAATACATAAAGGAGGCTACTTAATGTACCTAATTATACATTCGCTGAAAAATATAGTCCGTAATAAAGGACGCTATCTGTTAATCGGTGCCGTTTTAATTGTCATGTTGGCGTCTATTACTATATCAGCAATGATACACTTTACTACAAATATAGTGATTGAAGATTATGCGAAACGCTTTAGTGCAAGCGTATCTTTTACTCCTGATTTAAAAAAGCTTCTTCAACTTGGAGCAGACGAGAATGGATTGTATAATGCTCCCGAAATAAGCACAGAGCAATTGATTACCTTTTCTAAATCCGATACATTGCTAAGTACATTATTCAAAGGCTCAATACAAACTTATGGCGAACAGTTAAAGGGGCTTGATCAGGGTGGTGAAGATAATGACCCGGGGCTTCCCGGCTTTGAAACAGGGCCGAAAGAAACGACAAGACAAGCTCCAAATACACTTGTTTTAGGGTATTCCGATTTTTCAATGATAGAAGATTTTGCACTTGGACTTAGAGAAATGGATGAAGGAACTGTATTCGAAAAACCCGGTGAATGCATTGTCAGTCGTGATTTTGCAGACCTTAATGAGTTAAATATTCAAGATACCATTGTCTTAAAGGACGTAAATACCGAAGGCTCACCTCTAATACTGACCATTTGCGGTATTTACAATGACATCACTACTTCACAGCCGAGTGGCTCAACATGGGCTGTGAACAATCGGCGCAACGAAATACTGACCGGTTTTTCTACATTTGAACAAACCTCCTTAGAGGGTACTTATGTGACTGCCGTTTATAATTTAAAAAATCCAAACTTGTCTTCTCAATTTGAAGATTATGTAAGAGCAAACGGATTACCAGAAATTTATAACGTCAATACAGACTCAGATCATTATAACCAGGTGGTTAAGCCTGTTGAGGGATTGAAAGACATTTCAATTACATTCCTCCTGGTCATTCTCTGCTTTGGTTCTTTGGTATTGGTCCTGTTATCGATGTTAAGCGTTAGGGAGCGAAAATATGAAATTGGTGTTCTCAGGACAATGGGTATGGAAAAATGGAAAGTCACTTTCGGCCTGATGTCAGAGTCTCTTTGCGTCTTGGTCTTATGCCTCATCATCGGATTAGTGATGGGAAGCTTTATTGCCAGTCCCTTATCAAATAAAATTTTGAAGGAGCAAATACAGCTTGCCAAAGAGAGTACTGAGGCAAATTACGGGGATATCATATCTACAACAGCGACCAATGAAAAAGCTGATTACTCTGCACTAAAACAGGTTGACATTGCCTTAACGCCAAAAGCGGTACTCTTTACTGTAGCTATTGCCTTATTTCTTGGGTTTCTGTCAAATATAACAAGTATTCTTTATATCACAAGATACGAGCCTCTAAAAATATTAACGGAAAGGAGCTGATTAAATGAGCTTACTTTACTTAGAGAATATTTCATATCATTATGAAAAGAACACAAAACCTATATTGAATGGCATTACTGCCGATTTTATAGCGGGCAGGATGTATGCTATTATAGGTAAATCCGGTGCAGGGAAAACAACGTTACTTTCCCTTATTTCCGGGCTTGATGTTTGTTCCGGTGGAACCGTGTACTATAACGGGCAGGACCTAAAAAATATCAACCGAGATAAATACCGTGCTTCTAAGATTGGCGTGATATTTCAAAGCTATAATCTTCTAAACAGCGCTACTGCTATTGAAAATATTGTCCTCGCTATGAATCTTAGCGGTGAGAAAATTGCAGACAAAAAATTAGTAGCCTATGACTTGCTTAAAAAGGTAGGAATAGATGGGGAAACCGCTGACAGAAAAATTATGAAGCTGTCCGGCGGGGAACAGCAGCGAATTGGGATTGCAAGAGCACTCTCTCATAATCCCGACATTCTGATTGCAGATGAGCCCACCGGTAATCTAGACGCTAACACAGAAAAAGAAATCATGGAAATTCTATCAAATCTTGTTCATAAGGAGAATCGCTGTGTAATCATTGTCACCCACTCCCACAAAGTAGCGTCATACGCGGATGAGGTCCTTGGTTTGTCAGGTGGCAAACTGGTAGTAGTTAATCAGAGAGAGGTGGTAGCAGAACATGAAAACTAAACCATTGTTTGTAACACTTTTCATATGTACGATAGGTATTTTTCATGCGTGTTCCTCACAAAGTAACAAGGATATCGATTTCGATTACGGCAATCGGCAGATTCCTATGAATACGCCAAATGAAATGGAGGATCCGGTATTTGATCTTAAAAATCTTGAGGGAAGCATCATTGAGGACTTTCAAGATAGTGCAGACCAATGGTTTGTAGAAAAAGATAAGTCCGAGCCATCTGATCTACCTTCACACTTAAATATCGATCTGAATAAGTATATAGACGCTATTGAAAATGGTACCATCAGAGCCCTTTCAGAAATGGATGATCCCGAAGCCTATCTGAAGGAGCTGATACCTTATGAGATTGATGAGCCGGAAAGCGATATAGTAGAAACAACTTATTGTTTTATGGATGAGGACGGAGAAAGATACGAGGTATGCGAAGATTTTTTAATTATACCCAAATAGGGCGGATAATGACATTACTCCAAGTGACTATCTAATGATATTAAAAAAGCACTATATCTTTGCTATAGCCCACCCCTTTATTAGGGAAAGGTCTTCACATAAGATGTAGTGCTTTTTATATGAACTTTTTACTGTTATTGCTTTTAATTCTAATTTTACTAAATCGTTCTTTCCATCATACTTCTATTGATTAATCAGCATCCGACTTTTTATCTGCTCATGAAAGAAGGTGTTTACATCCTCTGGGTTAACCCTGAACTTTTCACCCTCCACCGTAATGGAGACCCCTTTGTTTTGACACTCTTTCATACAAAAATATGCCTCAAAATCAATCTCGTCATGAAGACCGTACTCTTCTACTAATTGCTGTATACCTTGTACCACATTATAAGAACCATTCAGATGACAGGAAGTTCCGATACAGACCCTTACTTCAACCATATTACTGATGCTCCTTCCCATGGGTATAGTCAACATGCAATAATTCATGTACTCTTCCCTTTAATAAACCGTTATAGAGTGACATCATGAGTGGATTCTCTTCTGCAAATTTAATGTTTGACATTTTATCTGCTGCATAGAGCCCTTTACCACGATTTTCTCTGACTCTGGTTTCTGCAAAGGGCTGCCCTGCCCCACAAACACAACCTCCAGGACACGCCATAACCTCCACAAAATCATAATGTTCACCGGCTTTTATCTTCTCGATCAGATCCGTAGCATTCTTAAGTCCACTAACTACCGCAATCTTAAGTTCTTGATCACCATAGTTAACTGTGGTCTCTTTAACCCCTTGCATTCCTCTGACTCCCTGATAAGAGATTGACATAAGAGCTGCCTTGGATTTATCCGAGGAAAGTCTTCGAAGCACCGCTTCTGTTACACCACCGGTTACACCAAAAATAACACCTGCTCCGGTCATGGTGCCAAAGGGCATATCAACAGCCTCCGGCTCCAGTTCATGGAATATGATACCTGATTCACGTATCATTTGGATCAATTCTTGTGTTGTAATTACATAATCTACATTCGCTACTCCATCTACCATAAATTCTTCTCTGGAGGCCTCATATTTCTTAGCGGTACACGGCATGACAGCAACATGAACATGACGGCGACTGGAGCTTGCAGACTGATCTTTGATGATAGCGGCAAGCATCTGCATCGGAGAACGACAGGTAGATACATTTGCAAGTAGTTCTGGATAATTCTTTTCACAATACTGTACCCATGCTGGACAACAGGAAGTAAAAAGAGGAAACTTCTCTTTGTCTGATGCTTGTAGACGTTTTAAGAATTCACTTGATTCTTCTAAAACCGTTAAATCTGCTCCCGTGCTGGTGTCATAAATCTCATCAAAGCCCATTCTTCGTAATGCAGCAACAATTTTACCCATGGCATTTTCTTCTGGCTTCAGGCCAAGCTTCTTTCCAAGTCCAACACGAACTGCCGGAGCAATCTGTACTGTCACCTTGGTACTCGCATCATCGAGGGATTCCCATACTCGTTGGGTATGATTTTTGACAACGATGGCACCCGTAGGACATACCGCAGCACATTGACCGCACCCAACACAGGTTGACTCACCGATGGGTATATCAAATGCTGTACTGATGGTCATCTTTGAACCACGATGTGCAAAATCAATTGCTCCTACGTTTTGCACCTCATTACACATTCTCACACAGTCACCGCATAAGATGCACTTGTTGGTATCTCTAGTAATGCAAACGGAGGATTCGTCAAGCTTTGGTTCTTGTGCAGTATTAGGAAAACGTACTCCTGTTATATTAAATCGTACCGCCAAATCCTGTAGTTTACATTTCTTGCTGTTATTACAGGTAGTACAATCTCGGCAATGATTGGCTAACAGTAGTTCCAGTATGTTTTTTCGATATCTACGCAGTCTCTGCGTATTTGTTTTTATATTCATACCAGCCTTTGGAATGGTGGAACAAGCTGCATCTATTCCTCCCCATTCATTTTCAATCATGCACATACGACATGCTCCATAGATGGAAAGTTCGGAATGATAACAGAAGGTTGGCATCTTGATACCGACTTTACGGATTAATTCAAGTAGGTTCTTCTCACCCTTAATCTCTACGGGTATCCCATCGATCGTCATTATATTATTCTTATCCATTTTATCTCCTCCTTACTGTTCCACTATTGCATGGAAGGCACAGGTTGTGATACAAGCACCACATTTGATACACTTCGCTGCATCGATGACAAAGGGTTCCTTAACTTTTCCTGAAATTGCATTTACGGGACAAGATCTGGAGCACTTGGTACACCCCTTACAAAGTGTTGGATCAATTGTTATTTGTTTCAGCTTCTGACAGTTACCCGTAGGACATCGCTTCTCAAAAATATGTGCTTCGTACTCTTCTCTAAAATGCTTGATGGTACTTACCACGGGGTAAGCAGCTGATTTACCAAGACCACAAAGAGCAGTAGCAGAAATGGTATCCGCAAGTTCTAATAAAAGCTCAAGATCTCCTGCTTCTCCGTTACCCTCAACGATACGATCCAGAATTTCTAACATTCTCTTTGTTCCTTCACGACAAGGTACGCATTTGCCACAGGATTCATTTTGAGTAAATTTCATGAAGAAACGTGCCACCTCTACCATGCAGGTATTTTCATCCATGACTACAAGACCGCCGGATCCTATCATTGCGCCAGCTTTCTTAAGAGAATCAAAGTCAAGAGGTAAATCCAAATGTTTCTTAGTTAAACAACCACCGGAGGGACCACCAATTTGAACTGCCTTAAATTCTTTCCCATCTCTCATACCACCACCAACTTCAAAGATAACTTCTCTTAAGGTAGTACCCATGGGTACTTCAATTAATCCTGTATTTTCTATATTACCGGTTAAAGCAAATGCCTTGGTTCCCGGACTGTTCTCCGGCCCGATGTTCTTATACCACTTTGATCCGTTGGTAATAATTAAAGGAACATTTGCATAGGTTTCTACATTATTTAAAACCGTAGGTTTATCGAATAAACCTTGTTCCACAGTTCTTGGAGGTTTTACTCTTGGCATACCGCGTTTTCCTTCAATGGAGGCCGTAAGTGCACTACCTTCACCACAGACAAAAGCTCCGGCTCCTCGATTGATATGGACATGAAAGCTAAAATCGGTTCCTAGAATGTTATCGCCGAGTAAACCGTACTCCATTGCTTGTTCAATCGCCATCTTAAGTCGGCTTACTGCCATGGGATATTCTGCTCTTACATAGATATATCCTTCGGAAGCGCCGCAGGAAAGACCTGCAATCGCCATACCCTCTAACATTCTGTGAGGGTCACCCTCCATGATACTTCGGTCCATAAAAGCACCTGGATCTCCTTCATCACCGTTGCAGACAACATACTTCTGCTCTTGTTTCTGTCGTTTCACCTGGGCCCATTTGCGCCCTGCAGGAAATCCACCGCCCCCTCTTCCTCGCAAATTAGATTCTGAAATCTCTTGGATGATATCGTCTGCTGTCATTTCAAACAATGCTTTTTCTAAGGCGATATATCCTCCCATACCAAAATACTCCTTGATGGAAGTTGCATCAATATGTCCACAGTGATCTAAAACTTCACGTGTTTGCTTTTTATAAAAAGGAATCTCTGCCTGTTTTTTATAGATAATGCCATCTTTTTGATAAGCCAAACGCTCAATAGGCTCTCCAAGAAGAATGGTTCTATCGATAATCTCCTCACAATCAGATAAGGAAACTTTGGTATACAACCATCCTTGAGGCTCTATTCTAACCAAAGGTCCCATCTCGCAAAAGCCATGGC
>JAEWEO010000015.1 GCA_023389295.1 Bacillota bacterium | reverse complement strand
CATTCATCGGTTATGCAACAGGAGTTTACGCATAATCATTCATAGCAGTTTATATACATAAAATTAAATTTATGAGGTAGAGACTTTAATAAATATCTTGTATTAAGGTCTCTATCCTTTTGAATATGTAATTGATGCGATAAATCCAAAAGACTAAAGCTCGAGCAGATGACTTTGTGACTACGGCCCAAAGTTTATTAGATGTGGAAAGGCATAGGTATTAATATGAAAAGAGTCATAGTAATGGGGCATGGTGGATATGCCGAAGGTGTAAAACAAAATCTGGAGATGATTGTTGGGCTTTCTAACTGTATACATTTTATTGATTTAACAAAAGAAGATGATTTAACATCATTTAAAAGCAAGGTAGATGATCTGTTGCAAGGCTTTAAAGATGATGATGTATTATTTGCATGTGATTTACTTGGTGCGTCACCATTTCGAGTGGCTGCAGAGTTTTGTGTTAATCATCCTGAAAATTACTATGCGGTAGCGGGGTTGAATACTATGGCATTATTAGAATTAAGTATGATTGAGGATAGTGAGTTGTCAATGAAAGAGCTGGCAGATCGTGCCATTGATACTACTAGGACATCTGTAGCAAAGTTTCCTGAGTAGATAACAAAGTATAGATTGTTCAAACTATTTTTTCGGTTTTGGAAGTAATGTTCACTACCAATCCATGAAATTTACACTTTTTAGATGGTATGTTATAATATTGATCAGTTACTATGTTAACATATTAGGAGGTCTTATAATTTATGGAATATAAAGTACCAAAATATTTACAAATTAAAGAAGATATTATAAATGCCATTAAGTCAGGTGAGTTGCAACCGGGTGATAAGGTTGATAGTGCATCCGCTATTAAGAAAAAATATAGTGTATCTACTATTACAGTGAGAAAAGCATTTAATGATTTAATCAATGAAAATTATTTGATTGGTGTACAGGGCTTAGGAACTTTTGTTGCAAAAAAACAAATGAATCGTAAGTTAACATCAATTAGTTTTAGTGATGAATTATTGCAACAAGGTTACAAGATTGATATGCAAGTTCATAAAATTGAAGAAATTAAAAATGAGAGAGTTGCAGAAAAACTAGAATTGCCACATGATCAATCTATTATTTGTGTTAGAAGAATAAGATTGGTGAATAATGAGCCAATTGCCTATCAAAGCTCATTTATGGATAGTAACCTACTTAGCCTTGACCAAGCGCAAAGAATTTATGAAAATAAATCTTTCTATAAGACGTTGGCTGAGCACAAAATTATTCCGGTTTGGGCAAATGAGAATTATTCCATTAAAGAAGTTAATGATAGTAAAATTGCAAAGTTGATGAACTTAAAAAAGGGTACGGATACCTTTTTTGTGAAGAGGACTACTGTTGACGAGACTGGCAAAATCATTGAGTATGCGGAAACATATTTCAATAAAGATTGGTATAGTGTTACGGTAGAAGTGAAAATGTAATATTCAAGGGAGAAAAATAGATGGTAAAGCAAAATATCGTAGTAATTAATAAATCAGGACTTCATGCAAGACCGGCAAGTAATTTAGTTAAGGCAGCAACAAAATTCAAATCAAAAATTACAATTATTTATCAAGGAAAAAATATTGATGTTAAATCAATATTGGGAATTTTAAGTGCAGGCATTGTATGTGGTACTGAAATAACGCTAGTATGCAATGGTGAAGATGAAGCTGATGCATTAAAAAATCTAACGGATCTCGTTGAGGCAGGCTTAGGAGAGTAGTGTGAAGGGAAAAAAGCATCACATGGGAATACAAAGCATTTTGTGAGATGCCATTGGTCGGCATATGGAGGTAAAAATGAAAAGTGGGATTGCAGCTTCTAAAGGATATGCGATTGGTGAGGTTATTCTAAAATCTTATAAAGAAATCAAAGTAACAGATGAATTAGTAACTGATATTGAGGCTGAAAAAGAAAAATTCGCATTAGCTGTTGAAGAAGCAAAAAAACAACTAGAAAAAGTAAGAGAGCAAGCGGCATTATCCATGGGAGAAGAAGAAGCCATGATTTTTGATACGCATATTATGATGCTTGAGGACGTTGAATTGATAGAAGCTATTTGTTCTGAGATAGAAGTAAAGCATTCAAATGCAATAAAAGCCATAAGTCAAGTGACCAATAGCTATATTGCAAAATTTGAAGAAATTGATGATGTCTATCTAAAAGAAAGGGCAGCAGATCTTAAAGATATTACGTTTCGATTAATTGCTAATCTAACGGGTAATTGTGTCGATATTAAGATAGACAAAGAAAACACCATAGTCGTCGCTCATGATCTTACTCCTTCTGACACAGCTCAGTTAGATAAAGACAAGGTTATCGCGTTTTTAACCAATGTAGGAAGTAGAACATCGCATTCAGCAATTATGGCTAGAACACTAGAAATACCCGCAGTCGTAGGATTGGGGGATATAACAACAACCTTAAAAAATGGAGATAAGGTTATTGTAGATGGTTTTACCGGAAATGTAATTATTAATCCAAGCCATGATGAAGTGGAAAAATATAAAGAGAAGATTAGGGAGTATCAAGAGGAAACAGCAATACTTAAAAAATTTGTATCTTCTGAAACAATATCCAAGCAGGGAAAAAGAATCTACGTCGCAGGTAATATCGGAAGACCAGAAGACATACTCCAAGTGATTGAAAAGGGCGGAGATGGTGTGGGATTGTTTCGGACAGAGTTCTTATATATGGATAGAAGCAGTGAACCTACGGAACAAGAACAGTATGAAAGCTATAAATTTGTATTAGAAAAAATGGATGGAAAGAAAGTTGTGATTAGGACACTTGATATAGGGGGGGACAAAACACTACCTTATATGAACCTACCAAGAGAAATGAATCCATTTTTGGGGTATCGGGCAATTCGAGTTTGCTTAGATCAAAAAGCTCTTTTTAAAACACAATTAAAGGCTTTGTTAAGAGCTTCCGTTCATGGCAACCTAAGTATTATGTTTCCAATGATCTCTGGATTAGAGGAATTTTTATCAGCAAAAGAAATAGTAGAAGAATGTAAGAAAGAGCTGGATTTGTGTGAAATTCCATATTCAAATAACATCGAAATTGGAATCATGATTGAGGTCCCATCTGCTGCAGTTTGTGCAGAAGAATTAGCTCAATATGCAGACTTTTTTTCTATCGGAACAAATGATTTGATTCAATATACGTTAGCTGTGGACCGCATGAGTGAGAGGGTATCCTATCTTTATAATCCAATGCATCCGGCTGTTTTAAAATTGATCAAAATGACGATTGAAGGAGCACATAAACACGGCAAATGGGTCGGCATGTGCGGTGAAATGGCAGGAGACGAAAGTGCAATTTTGACATTAGTTGAATATGGACTTGACGAATTTTCTATGAGTGCTTCTTCTATTTTATCTGTTAAGAAAATAATCATGGGTACAATATAAATGAAATAAACCAATATCAAAAGATTTAATATAAGCATTAATTATACCAAAATATAAGACAGCATTTTGCTTTCATAGGCAAAGTGCTTTTTTTTTAGAATCAACAAAATATGGAAAAAAATATATTAAATAACAAAAAACTATGGTATGATTACTTTATTACCAATATAAACCATAAAAGTTTATGAAACATTATACTAGAACCCCGACCTGATTATAAATACAGATACTGAAAATTTA
>JAEWEO010000290.1 GCA_023389295.1 Bacillota bacterium | reverse complement strand
GGTCTAAATACTGCGCCAACTCCTTTAACGCTCCCGTAGTCCTTGCCTCTTCTCGCTTAATTTTGTCAATATCCTGATGAAGTACTAACTCTGCATTCTTTCTAGCCAGTTCCACCAGCTTTTCTTTATCGCCCTTTTGCGGTACCTTCAGATATACCTTCTGTCCACGTTTTGCTGTAAGCCACTCTGTAAGTAGTTCTTCCTCCTCCGTCTTAACGCCCAAGAAGATCTCCTTTGGAATATAGGGGGTTCCTGCATAGAATTGCTTCAGAAAGCTCGCCATAATTTCGCTGTCTTCCACATCCAAAACACCACTTAGATGGAAATGATCTCTGCCGATCAGCTTTCCGCTTCGAATGAAGAAGGTCTGAACCACCGCCTCGTCCTTATCCTTTGCAAAAGCAATGATATCACGGTCTACCAAATCCGTATTGGTAATCTTTTGGCGATTGGCTATCTGCTTGACACTTCCGATTAAGTCTCTATATTCTGCAGCTCGTTCAAATTCCAAATTCATTGAGGCAGCTGTCATCTTTTCTTCTAACATCTTGACTACTCGGGTATAATTACCGTTCAAAAATTCCAGTACTTCATCTATGTTGGCTTTATACTCAGCCTCAGAGATATATCCTTGGCAGGGTGCGTCACATTGACCCATATGATAATACAGACACGGCCTCTCCTTGCCAACATCCTTGGGTAGATTACGGTTACAGGTTCTAATTTTATAGATCCTTCGTAAAAGCTCCAGAGTATCCTTTACAGCAAGTACGCTGGTATAAGGTCCAAAATACTTCGCTTTATCCTTCTTCTGCTCTCTTGCAATACTGACCCTTGGAAATGCCTCATTAACCGTAACCCGAATATAAGGATAGCTCTTATCATCCTTAAGCATGGTATTATATTTTGGCATATGTTCTTTTATTAAATTGCATTCCAAAACCAATGCTTCCAACTCGGAATCTGTGATAATATATTCGAAATGGTCTATATGCTCTACCATCTGTCTTATCTTTTCCGTATGATTGCGACTATTTTGAAAATATTGTCTTACTCTGTTTTTCAGTATAATTGCTTTTCCTACATAAATAATCGCATCTGTTTTGTCACGCATAATATATACACCCGGTTTAGCCGGTAATTTCTTCAATTCCTCTTCAATATCAAACATATGGTGCTCCTATCTATTACACTTATTATGTTTCATTGGGATTATATCATATGTACAAAGAATTTTCTAGAGATGGATTGTTCGGCTGCATATTAGATTTTGCACCGTGTTCTAAACGAATTCTAGCTGAGACCATAAAGAATATAAAATTTCTGAAAAGTAACCTAAAAAACGAGCTGCGCACTAACGGTTGAATAACCGCTAGTGCGACAGCTCTATCTTCACCTTACCTTATTTCTTCAATGTTAGTTCTAGATTCTTCTGATATTTCTTTATCAGTTACTTTAGGCTCTTCCGGGGTTCCTTCGGTTACAGCCTTCGGCTCTTCTGGAGTTCCTTCGGTGATAGCCTTAGGCTCTTCTGATATTCCTTTGATTTCATTATAAATCTTCATGAACTCTTCGCCTGTGATGGTTTCTTTGGCAATAAGATATTCCGCAATCTTATCCAGTACCTCACGGTTTTCTGCCAAGAGTCCTTCTGCTCTTGCATAGCACTCTTTCAGAATCTGCATTACTTCTGTATCTATTTCTGCAGCAGTAATATCCCCACAGTTAAGTACCGCTCTGCCATCCAGATATCTATTTTCTACGGATTCAAGTCCCATTAGTCCAAATTTCTCAGACATACCAAACTGTGTTACCATAGATCTCGCCAGTTGAGTTGCTTTCTCAATATCGTTGGAAGCACCGGTTGTAATAGAGTCGAAGACAAGCTTTTCTGCCGCACGTCCACCATAGAGCGTCACAATTCTTGTTAGAATTTCGGCCTGACTCATGAGATATTTCTCTTCCTCAGGTACCTGCATTACATATCCAAGGGAACCCATGGTTCTTGGAACAATGGTAATCTTTTGAACCGGTTCTGCATTTTTTTCTAATGCTGTTACCAGCGCATGACCAACCTCATGATATGCAACAATACGTTTTTCTTCCTTGCTAAGAATTCGATCCTTCTTCTCTTTACCTGCGATTACTACTTCAACAGATTCAAACAAATCATCTTGCGTTACTACGGTTCTACCTTGTTTTACAGCTAAAATAGCTGCTTCATTAATCATATTAGCAAGATCAGAACCAACAGCTCCTGAGGTTGCTCTTGCAATTGCCTCTAAATCAACGGAGTCATGCATGAGTACGTTCTTTGCATGTACCTTAAGAATATCCACTCTACCCTTTAAATCGGGTTTATCAACGATGATTCTTCGATCGAAACGTCCGGGACGAAGAAGTGCCTTATCAAGAACTTCCGGTCGGTTGGTTGCACCAAGGATTACCAGACCCTTGGAGGAATCAAATCCATCCATATTGGCTAATAGCTGATTAAGTGTCTGCTCACGCTCATCGTTACCGCCACCGTAATGGGAATCACGGCTCTTACCAATGGCATCAATCTCATCGATAAAAATGATACAAGGAGCTGACTGCTGTGCCTGCTTAAATAAATCCCTAACTCTTGATGCACCGACACCAACAAACATCTCAACAAAATCCGATCCGGAAAGTGAGAAGAAAGGTACCTTTGCTTCACCTGCAACCGCCTTTGCCAGTAATGTTTTACCGGTACCGGGAGGTCCGACAAGCAATGCGCCCTTTGGTAGCTTAGCACCAATACGTGTATATTTCGTAGGATTGTGAAGGAAGTCTACGATTTCCGTTAAGGATTCCTTCGCTTCCTCCTGACCGGCAACATCCTTAAAGGTTACTCCGGTTTGTTTCTCCACATATACCTTTGCATTACTTTTACCAACACCCATGACTCCACCGCTGTTTTTAGAGATGGCTCTAAATAAGAACCACATAACCACATAGATGGCTACAAAGGGCAATATTACCGATAAGATAGACATTACATAATTTGTCTCTTCAGGCTTGGCAGAGTAAGCGACCCCTGCCGTATCAAGACGTTTCTGCAGATCCAAATCATAAAAATAACCAGTATAATAAGTAGTCTTAAATGCCTTATCTTCCTGTCCCTTTGGCGTGATAATTAATTGATTACCAGTAACTACGACTGATTCAATTTTATCCTCTTCTAACATTTGTATGAACTCATCGTAAGTAATCTCTTCCTTAGTACCATTCTGCAGTTGATCCTGCAGCATGGAAAACATATACCATATAAATAAGGATGACACTAAAATTACTATTATGGCTATTCGATTCGGTGAGCCATTCTTATTTTGCTTATTGTTGTTATCCATGAAATCCTCCTATTCATAGAAATTTTGTCTCCCAAAGACATCTCAAATTTATCTCTAGTGTATAACAGTTTATACAAAATGTATGCTTGATTCCCAAAATTCCTCAAACCACACTGTATTTTCCAATTAACCGTATAACTCATTATACTGATAGTCTTACCATAAATCAATTAAATTGTTCTTAAAATTCTGTGATTAAATTGTGTACAACCTAGTATTTTTGTAATTTCTGACATAAAAAAACTTACACTCAATTAAAGTATCGGCAAATTTTTAAGGAATTAAATATTCTTTTCAATGAAATATGAAATATTTTGTATACAATAGTTGCATAAGAGAAGTAAATAATAAGTACAAAATGAAATCTAAGCCTCGTTCATAGTATCTCATTTAGAAAGAAAATATATTTTTTATAGAAAAATAAAATTTCTTTCTCATTGACATAAACTTTTTAATCGTTATTTTTTTACATCTAGGTTCTCAAAGTATTTGGGCGATGAAAATCTGTAAATGTCTGATTTTTATCGATGTTTGATTTACTAAATTTTATAGACGTTTCATTTTGTAATTATATGGATGTCCAGATTTATAATTGACTTTCGACACTAAATGTAGTATACTAAACCATAATTTGTACATCATACCAGCAAGGGAGCCGGAAAAGGTTTAAGGTCCACCTTAAGGATCGACCGGCTGTTTTCACCCATTTTTGCCTTAAACCTCGCTATGTTGGAGGTTGATGGCTTTTTTTATTGCAAAAAATCAGTAGTTAAGTTCTTATTTGCTGTAAATTAATCTTCCTTTGTTGGGTCATAATTTACTAATAGGTTCTTAACTAATCTTTATTATTATGGTGACTTTAAATAAAACATGTAAAAATTAAGGAGGAAAAAGATGTCTGTTAAGTATGTCTTTGTAACCGGCGGAGTTGTATCTGGTTTAGGTAAAGGTATTACTGCCGCTTCTCTAGGGCGTTTATTAAAAGCACGTGGCTATCATGTGACCATGCAAAAGTTTGACCCCTATATCAATATTGATCCAGGTACCATGAACCCAATCCAACATGGAGAGGTATTTGTTACTGATGATGGAGCAGAGACTGACCTAGATCTTGGACATTATGAGAGATTCATTGATGAGAGTCTCGACAAAATGTCCAATGTAACCACCGGTAAAATATACTGGTCCGTATTATCAAAGGAACGCCGCGGCGATTTCGGTGGTGGAACTGTTCAGGTTATTCCACATATTACAAATGAAATCAAGAGCCGTTTCTATCGAAACGATCAAAGTACAGATACGCATATTGCAATCATTGAAGTTGGCGGTACTGTCGGTGACATTGAAAGCCAACCCTTCTTAGAGGCGATCCGCCAGTTCCGTCAGGATGTAGGTGACCATAATGTTGCTTTAATCCATGTAACTCTCATTCCTTATCTTAAGGCCTCCGGTGAAATGAAGACCAAACCTACCCAGGCAAGCGTAAAAGAACTTCAAGGCATGGGCATCCGCCCCGATATCATTGTTTGTCGTACAGAGCATCCCCTTGACCCAGGTATCAAAGAGAAAATTGCACTCTTTTGCAATGTTCCAAGTACAAATGTATTGCAAAACCTAGATGTAAGCTCTCTCTACGAAGCACCACTTGCTTTAGAAAAAGAACACATTGCTGATGTAACATTAGCATGTCTTGATCTTCCTTGTCCAAAGCCTGATCTTAGTGATTGGGAGGATATGGTGGAAAACCTTAAAAATCCGAAAGAAACTGTAACCGTTGCACTTGTCGGTAAATATACACAACTACATGATGCCTATATAAGTGTAGTGGAATCCTTAAAGCATGGTGCAGTTGCCAACCACGCATCCATTCATATCCGTTGGATTCCTTCCGAGTCCTTAACAAAGGATAATATAAGTGAACTCCTTGAGGGTGTCTGTGGTATTCTAGTTCCCGGCGGCTTTGGTGATCGTGGTATTGAAGGCAAAATTAATGCCATCCGCTACGCCCGTGAAAACAAAATCCCTTTCTTAGGATTATGCTTAGGTATGCAGCTGGCATTGGTTGAATTTGCAAGAAATGTACTTGGATATGAGGATGCACATAGTGCAGAATTAGATCCCTCTACTACCCATCCTATCATCCACCTTATGCCGGAGCAAGATGGCATTGAAGATATCGGCGGAACTTTAAGATTAGGTTCCTATCCTTGTGTACTGGAGGAAAATAGCATTGCTTATAAGTTATATGGTGAAAAGATCATTCACGAAAGACATCGTCACCGTTATGAAGTAAATAACTACTATCGCAATGTATTCCTAAAAAACCATATGAAGCTTTCCGGTCTTTCTCCCGACGGTAGAATCGTTGAGATGATTGAGCTTGAGAATCACCCCTGGTTTCTAGCGACACAGGCGCATCCTGAATTTAAGTCAAGACCGAATAAACCACATCCGTTATTTTATGGCTTTATCGGCGCCTCCCTTGCATATTGTAGAAAGCACGGAGGACAATAGTACAAAGAAGGCTCCAAAAAAGATAGCAAAGTCAGCCAGATTAAAAATAACTGTTTTGAGCTTCTTATAATTGATAGTAAAATAATCGACAACATGTCCCTTGAAACAACGATCCGCTACATTACTAATAGCGCCACCAAGAATTAGTGATAGACCCAATTTATATAGGCGATTGTTCTTTCCGGGCAATGCAAAGACAAATAGGAGTAGTAATAGGCCAAGGCAAGCACAGGAAAAGGCCTTTACAAGCTCCTTTTTGTTTTCCATAAAATTCAGCATTGCACCCTTATTGTAAAATTTTCTAATAATAATTTTACCACCAAACAATTCCTTACATTCTTCCAGACTTCTGTTCTTATCAATATAGCTTTTTATCTTATGTTCCATCAACACAAAGACAACTACGATTAAAATGTAGATCATACCATTTCTCCTCTCGAAGGTTCTACCTCCCATAAAATATCCTTGCCATAATAAATCACGAGCTTCGCAATCATCTACTAAGACTAGGGTGTCAAAAGCTATCAAAAATCCACATGGTAATTTGTTCAAATTAATGTATGATATTTATAAACTGCTTTCGGCACTCGAATCCTATCTAGATTTTTAGAAAGAAAGGAGGCTTCCTTCTACTATATTATGAGAAGTTGTCCTCCAATATTCTTCATGTATTCTTCTCCTAACATAAGGAGTGTATACTTAAAGTACCTTATTTAAGAATCCTCTAAGACCTTTGACCAAGGAAAAACTTTGTTAAGTAACTTTCTTCCTTCTTCATTTCTTATATTTTTATAAGAGGGGTAGTGAATATAAAATCTTTCATCTGGTTGCATCAAAGAAATCCGTTCTTTTAAACCGGTAAAATTCGGATCATAGGTAATTTGTAAGCGCCGACTTTCCAATAATGTTTTCACATTAGCAAAAGCACAGGCTAGCTGGATTACATGCAAATCAGCTTCATAAACATCAATCACAATATCTTCTGAAATGGATAACAGTTCATCCAAATGATATCCCATACCAAATCCATAGATAATGTAATTCTTCGCCTCATTACGATGCCAGCTTCGGGCAAGAGAGAAAGCTTCTGCACGAACCCGATTATTGGTGTGAAAATAAAAGTGATTTCCTTCATTTTCAGTAGCAAGTGTCATATGTCCACAAGAAGTAAACTCTATCCGGTAACCACTTTTTAGAAGATTAGTGGTATCTATCTCTCTTAGGTTTGATGAGAAGCCATATCCCTTTTCTAACAGCAATTGGATACATTCACTATAATTATCTTCGTCAAATATAATCTCTTCTTTACTGATAATTAATTCTTGGACTCCGATGAGAAAGCTAATTAATTGTAACTCAAGTAAATCTGCTAGCAAAATGAAGTCTCTGTTTTTATTGGCTTTTAAAATTCCTGACAGCATCTCCAGCACAGAATCAGTCGACACCTTAGTAAAATAATCTCTATCCGTTACGATAGCCTCAATAATTACTTTCACCTGATCAATGGAGTTACCCAATAATCCAAGGGCTTTCTCATATTTCTGCTCCCTGAAGTAAAGAATTACGAGGTCCATATCACCCAGAAGCTTCTTGTTTTGATCAAATATCTTTTGAATGTTATCCTTCATGCTTCACCCCTTATTCTCTATACTCCAAGCATCAAAAATCGACTGGAAGGCTATTTCCTGTTCCTCATTACCTAGAAAGTGATAACATTCTGCCAGACGTTTTAAGGGGTAGTCACCTGCGTAATGGATATTCAGTTCACATTCAGCTTCATATGCTGCATTATAGTACCAAATAATCGCTTCCTTATAATCACCTACTCCAAGAAAATACTCTCCAAGAAAATAACATACCTCTGCGCTTGCCTTGCCATCTGCTATATTTTTAAGGCTATATTTCATAAGCCCTATCACATCATTTTGAAGAAGGGAACATTTTGTTAAGATACATTCACAAATTTTTCGTTCTTCCTCATCATACACTTCCAGATCTGCGAATTCTTTAAAATAGGGAAATGCCTTCATAAAATCCTGATCTTCACCTGCTATAAATAATTCTCTTGCATACATTCGAAACAGTCTTTTTGATAACTTTCCTTCTAGATCAATTACTCTTAAAAAGCTTTCAAAGTCTCTTCCTGCATGATTCGAGGTAGGCAAATGATTGATTACAATATCACTATCATAGATAACAGGAGCTAACCGAACGTTCTCATGAATTGCTTCTTCCCACTTGAAGGTTCTTATCCTTTTATACAACTTGGGCCTATATTCTTCATCAAAATTATAGGTAGTATTAAAGGTAAGCTGGTTTTTATACTTCATTTGAACTATCTCAATCTCAGGCATTATGCATTGCTTTAAATCTCGAAAACGTCTTTGATTCTCTTCATCCATCACCTCATCGGCATCTGCCACATAAATATAATCCATGGTGGCCTTGGAAAAGGAATAGTTTCTTGCAGCTGAAAAATCATTAATCCAGCTAAAATCATAGATTTTATCCGTATATTTTGCAGCTATCTCCTTCGTTCGATCTGTTGAACCTGTATCTACAATTATGATTTCCTCAGCCAGATCCTTAATGGAGTCTAAGCATCTGGCGAGGACCTCTTCTTCATTTTTAACAATCATACAAATACTTACGGTTATCATAAAAACTCCATTCTGTCCGATAACTTATGTATCTTAGACCACTATTTATCTTATGATTTACAATCGTAGCTTAATCACGAAAAGTTTATTGATATATATTTCCATCATAGTTTTACAATTGTAGCTTAACAGTTATAGCTTTTCAGTTATTGTTTTCTGTCATTGTTTTCTGTCGTAGCTCTACGGTTATAGTTTTTCTATCATAGCTTTCAGTCATGGTTTTACGGTCATTGTTTCAAATAATCTGTCATGAGTATACTCTCGTATTTCACAATATTACCTGCTTTTAATTCAAATATAGTGATATATTGGCCGGCAGTAACTGTAATATTATCCATCTTAGCTGTATCAAAGGGCATAGCTGTAGCCGAGGTCTTATTAAGAATTGTATCGTTGTTATTAACATTTGCTATCACTGCATCTG
>JAEWEO010000255.1 GCA_023389295.1 Bacillota bacterium | reverse complement strand
AGAATTGGTATGTTCTGGGTAGTTGAAGCAGGTGCCATTGCTTCAACAATTGTTTTACTACTACTGTTTCGCAAGGAAAAACAACCGATATCAGTTAAGGAACGTACACAGGTGGAGGACTATTTTCCTTCCGTTTTACTGGTAGGGATCGTAGCTTTACTCATCTTTGCTTCCTTTCTCGAGAAAAAACCGGATATTACGAATGGTTTAATTTGCATGGGCATGTTTTTTATTGGGCTAATCAGAAAGGTCATGAAAAGAAGAAGTTTTGGGTCGATCCTAGATGATGTTAAGGGGATTGATTATGACACCATTCTTTTGTTAACTGGTTTATTCATTGTAATAGCAGGAATTACAGAAGCAGGACTTGTACAAGATATTAGTAAGTTATTTGTTCGTGTAAGTAAGGATAATGTGTTCCTGGTATATACCTTAATTGTATGGGCGTCGGTGCTGTTTTCTGCCTTCATAGATAACATTCCTTATGTAGCAACCATGCTTCCTGTTACAGCTGAGATCTCTTCATTACTTGGAATCGAACCGAATCTTCTTTTCTTTGGTTTGCTTATTGGGGCAACCCTTGGAGGAAATATTACACCAATAGGTGCTTCTGCAAATATTACCGGTCTTGGCATTCTTCGTAAGGAAGGATATGAGGTTAAGGCATTAACCTTTATGAAAATTAGTGTACCATTTACATTAACAGCGGTAGTAACCGGATATCTGTTAAACTGGATCATCTGGAGCTAGAAAGAATAAATTAATACATAGTCAAAAATGTCAGCTTCGCAGACATTTTATGAAACCTGTAATCAATGTATAAAAATGTGATAAGGAAAGTATCTCAAACTTCCCCTATCGCATTTTTTATGCCCATCTTATCTGTGATACTTACAATTTTTATATAAACATAAGAAAATTCAAATTAACTATAATGATAATGATAAAACATCCGATAAATATTATAGAGTAAAAGAAATAATGGAGTATATTTGGATAGGTGGTGAAAAGGATGCGTATAGATGCATTCAATAAAATTAGTGAATTATACAAGGCAAGCAATGTAAAGAGTACAGCGAAAGCAGGTAGTAATAGCTTTAGTGATAGGCTTGAGATATCTCAAGTAGGTAAGGATTATCAAGTAGCGAAGCAGATTGTGGCTCGTACTCCTGATGTCAGAGAAGCAACTGTGAAAGAAATTAAAGAGCGTATGGAAGCAGGAACTTACAACATTACAATAGGTGATGTTGCTGACAAGCTTGTGGAGAATATGGATCAACTATAATCACCGGCGAGGATAATATCTCTAATGATAGGATACCTGCATAGAAAAGAGGGTTTGAAGTGGCAAGCTTAATGGAAGAATTAATTCAAATCTTGGAGCAGGAACATGAAATCTATCAACAACTGATACCGATATCGGATGCAAAGACACAGATCATTGTAAAAAATGACCTAATTGCATTACAGGAGATAACGGATAAGGAACAGCTTGCAGTTGATAAGATTAATGCACTTGAACATAAGAGGGATACGGTTATGATGAATATCAAAACTGTAATTAACAGAAAATCAGGCGATTTTACCCTTAAGACTCTGATAGATTTGATGGAAAAACAACCGAAAGAGCAAAAGACTCTTTCTCATTTACATGATAATCTAAAGAAAACAATTCATAGATTAGTAGAAATAAATAATCGTAACAATTCTTTAATACAACAATCCCTAGAAATGATAGAATTCAATATGAATTTTATTCAAAGCACAAGGATGTCGCCGGGGAATAATACTTACACAAAGGGAGCTTCAAGATATGAGGCGAATTCGCGGGTAACAGGGATGTTCGATGCGAAACAGTAAAAGTAAGGTTAGGTGAAGTTCATGAGTTCGATGAGTGGTTTATATATCGGTGTGTCCGGACTGAATGTCAGTCAAGCAGCTTTGAATACGACATCCCACAATCTAGCTAACGTAGATACGAAGGGATTTGTAAGGCAGCAGGTGCTGCTTACAGATTCAAGTTATATTAAAATAGGTGAATCCTATTCCTCCAGTATGCTAAAGGGACTTGGAGCGGATTTTGCTTCAATTAAGCAGGTTCGTGATATATTCCTTGATAAAGCATATCGCCAGGAGATCGGTAGGCAGGCTTTTTATGACGCTCAATACGAATCAGTGAATGAGGTTGAGAGTCTGTTTGGGGAGTTAGAAGGTGAAGCCTTTCAGAATGTATTAGGTGACTTTTGGACTGCATTGCAGGAACTGGCAAAGGAACCGGATAGTATAGTAGCAAGAGCCTCCTTAATTGAGACTTCGGTCACTTTTATGGAGAGAGCGGATAATATCTCCAAACAATTAAATGATTATCAAATTAATTTGAATACAAAAATTCGCGACCAGATTAAACGGATTAATGAAATAGGCGATGAAATTAAAGCCTTAAATATAAAGATTAGACAGTTTGAAAGTAATGGTGTTGAGAATGCCAATGACCTTCGAGACCAACGAAATAATCTTTTGGATGAGCTTGGTAAATACGCGAATATTACATATAAAGAGGATACAAAGGGTGTAGTTAATGTAAATCTTGAGGGGGTTCCCTTTGTTACAGAGGATCTGGTGCATCATATGGAGGCAGTTCGCGTCAGCGAAGAAACCGAAATGTTAAAACCGGTATGGACCTCTTACGGCGGAATGGATGTCTATAATTTGGATAAGGCCTATTCCTCTGAAAGCAATACGGATATTGGATATCTCAAAGGATTACTGACGGCCCGTGGATCTGAGAAAGCAAATTATAAGGATATCCCCATTAGAGAGAATTATGAATCGGAGTCGTTGTATAATCAAGCGATACTAGATTACAACAATACCATCAACAATTCCGTTATTATGACAGTTCAGGCGCAGTTTGATCAATTAATCCATGGTATTACTACAACCATTAATGATATATTGAGTCCGAACAAAGAGGTTACACTTTCTGATGGTACCAAGATTAAGATATTAGATCAAGATAAAGCCCCGGTTGGAATGGATGAGAATAAAACCATGGGCGAGGCACTTTTTAATAGAAAGTCTATGCCTAGGTATAGTGAAGAGCAAGAGATAGAGATACTGAATGAAGATGGTACCTATGAGACAATCCTAGCAAGAATTTATAATGAAGAAGATAAAAATGATAATTACTCCTTATTTACACTAGGTGAGATAGAGGTTAACCCGGAGATACTTAAAAATTATGCATACATTCCGTTATCAAACAATTCCGGTTCAGGAGATTATGATATTGATACAGCAAAACAGTTACTATCTGCCTGGCAGGAAAGCTTTGCTACCTTATCTCCGAATACGTTGACAAGTAATAACTTTAGTGACTATTACACCGCGTTTATTTCTGAGATAGCAAATCGTGGAGAGCAGCTAAATACAATCAGCAGTAATCAGGTTTCGATGGTAGAAAGTATTAATAACCAGAGAATGCAAGTGACCGGTGTTTCCTCCGATGAAGAGTTAACGAACTTAATTAAATATCAGCATGCATATAATGCATCGGCTCGTTATGTTAACGTGGTCAGCCAGATGCTGGAGGATTTGCTGTTAAAATTAGCGTAATTAGTACCGTAAGCTAGAAAGGTATGGGTGTTAGATGGCATCAACATTTTTTGGATTAAATATTGGACAAACCGGATTATATGCATATCAGTCTGCCTTGGACACGACAGCACATAACATTAGTAATGCAGAAACTGATGGCTATAGCAGGCAGGTTATGGGGCAACAGGCCGGTAAAGCAATGAGAATGAACAGTACTTATGGTATGGCCGGTACCGGTGTTAGTATAACAGGCGTCACTCAACTAAGAGAAGTGTATTACGACGAGAAATTCTGGAAGAATAATACCCTCTTTGGTCAGTACGAGAGTAAGTCTCACTATATGACTGAGATAGAGAACTATTTTAATGAAATCAATGACGATGGGTTTACTACAACCTATAATTCCATGTATGATAGTTTGTCAGAACTACAGAAAAATCCTTCCAGTTTAACAGTAAGAACACAAGTTATCAATTATGCCAAGAGCTTAACCGAGTATTTTAATACTATTTCGACGAATTTAAAAAGCGTTCAAGAAGATTGTAATTTTGAAATTAAGAACAAAATAGATCAGATCAATTCAACCGCTCAACAGATCTCGATACTTACAAAACAGATCAATACCTTAGAGGTTCAAGGGGGTACTGCGAACGACTTAAGAGATCAGAGAGCTCTTCTGGTTGATGAATTGTCTGAGATTGCAAATATAACTGTAACTGAGAAAAAGGTGGGTTTGGCGGAAGTCGGTCTAACCAGTTATGTTATAAAATTAGACGGCGTCACCCTTGTGGATGGGGGCAACTGTAATAAACTTAAAGTAGAGCCAAAAAGCGAGAAGTATAATCAGAATGATATTGACGGATTATATGATATTGTTTGGGAAAATGGACAAGATTTTAATGAGCGTAGTAATACACTCGGGGGAACGCTTCAGGCATTATTTGAGGTCCGAGATGGTAATAATCAGGAGAACTTTAAAGGAACTGTAAGTGCAGAAGCCGGTGAATATCACTTGACCATCACAGAAGCAAGTGTAAACGATGTTAGAAAATTAAATATACCACAGACCGGAGAAATAACGGTAGGGAACCGTGTTTATACCTATACCGGATTTCAAGCGACGAAGGACGTGGACAGCGGCAATTACATCTATACCTTTGAACTTAATGAACCGGTTGCTGTTGATGCAATTGATGTTATGGGTTCCATAGGAGATAGTATTAATTATAAGGGAATACCCTACTACATGAATCAGCTGAATGAATTTGTAAGAACTTTCGCTAGTGAGTTTAATAATGTTCATAGAGATGGTGTAGATCTGGAAGGTAAAGCCGGAATGGATCTCTTTGGTGCTACGAATAAAGTATCCGGCAGGAATTATACCTTTGGTCCTTTAAAGGGGTCTGACGATGCCGAGTATTATGATTATGATACCTTTGACTCACAGACCGGTGGATTTTATGAAGAGGTACCGGAGGGTCAACCTTTGTATGGCTCTTATTATTTTATAACAGCAGAGAACTTCACTGTAAACAGTAGCTTCTTCGATAATCCGGGATTACTTGCAGCATCCTCCGACGTAACAAATGGTCCGGAGAATAATGATATTATCGACCGCTTGCTGGCGCTGCGAAACAATAAAACAGCCTTTGAACAAGGAACACCGGAAGCTTTTTTTTCAAACCATGGTTGCTGAAATAGGTATTGATACGGATAAAGCCAATACCATATCAAATAGC
>JAEWEO010000214.1 GCA_023389295.1 Bacillota bacterium | reverse complement strand
GTATCATACTTGGTCAAATATTTGCGAACATGAATTCCCACCATCTGTCCAAACATCGGCATGGAAGGTGCTATTAGTGGTGCTTCTGTTGCTTGTTCGTTAATATAAATCATTCCGGGATGCTTTGGATCGATTTCCTTGGAGGATGTCAGACAGAAACAACCTGAAAACTTCATGGAAACCATGCATTCACGGCCATCCATATCATCAATATTGTATTGAGGAGCTCTCATGAACGAGAGTGTCGCTTTATTTTTCTCTTGCAGCTTAGCAAGCAGTTCAAATGTCCCATCTACAGGCATATTATCATCCTTCTTTCCTCTTTGATTTAATCTAATACTAGTAGTTGCTTACACAAGCTTTTCGATAAACTGCATCATCATTCTCCATAAATTAATTGCTATATATCCTTACAATCTTCAGGATTTATATGGATCATGACGATAATTACTCTGTTACTTTATCTGATTTTGAATCATACACAGTTTTTTATTCATCCTTATTATCTCGCCAGCCAGAATACCAAGCACCGAATCAATCATTTGTTTTATGAACAGCCCCTAAGGTAGTTAGAATCTACACCTTAAACATTTTGACAGTCCGTCAACGGAACTTTTGCCGACAAAGAATTCATACTCTCCATCATCTACTACATAATTCATATCATAATCAAAATACCCCAGCTTTTGAAAGGGGATGCGAAAGCATATATCCTTTTCTTCTCCTGCCTTAAGATATACTTTTGTAAAGTCTACCAGCTTCTTTACTGGACGTACACGTTTTGCAACAGGGTCATGCATATAGCACTGAACTATTTCTTCTCCTTCATAGGCTCCGATATTTTTTACTTTCACCGATATGAGAATGTCATTTTTCATCTGCGTCACTACCAGCTCAGTATACTCATAGATTGAATAGCTTAAACCAAAACCGAAAGGATACATCGGTTCAATGGGGGTGTCCAGATATTTTGAAGTGAACTTACTTTTTCCAGCAGGACGTCCTGTATTAATATGGTCATAATATATGGGACACTGTCCACTGGCATAAGGGAATGTAGTTGTCAGTTTCGCGGATGGGTTTACCTTTCCAAAAAGGATATCGAGAATAGCATTTCCTGCTTCCACTCCAGGATGCCATGCTTCTAGAATTGCCGGTACTTCTTTTTCAATCCACGGAATTGCTAACGGTCGACCATTAAACAATACAGCAATTACAGGCTTTCCCGCCTTTAATAAAATCTCCAGCATCGTAATCTGAACTTCTGAAATTGTAATATCCGCTCTACTTGCCGCTTCACCGCTCTGGCTTTTTCTCTCACCTACTGTAACAACAATAACATCCACATTGCTTGTTAAAGCTTTCATAGCAGATGCGATATCATCTCCATTTCTTTGAATATTTATTATTTCCTCCGTCGTAAAGTACTGATATTTTATATCCTGTAGCTCACAGCCATCAATTAGGCTGACACAATCATTTCCGTTCGCTTTTATTGCCCAGGTACCTGTCATTTCGGCACGATCTTTCGCCAGCTCTCCTACAACTGCTAAGCGGGTACCAGTTTGAAGAGGAAGAATATCATCATTCTTTAATAATACTATGGATTTGCAGGCTGCCTCTTTTGCTAACCGTCGGTAATCCGGTTTTAGCATTTCCCCTTTCTCTAAATTTTCATCCGTACGGTATGGATGTTCAAACAAACCCATCTCAAATTTAATTCTAAGAATATTAGCAACCGCTTGGTTTAAATCTTCCTCACTAACAATTCCACTCTGAAGCAGGTGTAAAAGATTTTCATGATAGCAATTTGACGTCATATCCATATCAATTCCTGCCTTGATTGCCTCAGCAGCAGCTTCCCCTCGGTCCTGTACAATTCCATGAGCTACACACTCGGCTATGGCATTCGCATCACTAATGGTCATACCGTCAAAGCACCAATCCTCTCGTAGCACTTTTGTAAGCAGCCACTTATTTACTGTACATGGGATTCCATTGATATCATTAAACGCAGGCATAATTGCGCGTGCTCCTGCCTTGATACAAGCTTCAAAAGGCGGAAGATATTCTTCGTATAATCTCTGTATGGACATATCCACACGATTGTAATCACGTCCAGCCTCAGCTGCACCATAGCCTGCAAAATGTTTCACGCATGCAGCTAGTGTATCTTTTTCTAATAAATCTGCCCCTTGAAACCCCTTAACTTTTGCGACACCATATAGAGATGTGAGATATACATCTTCACCTGCACCCTCACTAATACGTCCCCATCTAGCATCCTTACTTACGTCTACCATCGGTGCAAAGGTCATATGTATACCACCCGCGCTCGCTTCCTTTGCTGAAATCTTTGCTGTTGCTTCCCACAGCTTAGGATCCCAGGCACAGCTTTCGGCAAGCGGAATTGGTGTAATAGTACGATAGCCATGAATAACATCATAGCCAAACAGTAGTGGGATGCCAAGCCTTGTTTCTTCTACTGCAATCTTTTGCAAGTGATTAATAATTTTAGCGTCAGCAATACCATTATACGAACCTATTTTTCCTCTTCTAAGATCATCTTCATGATAGTCAGTTTCTGCTGAGCTCATTAATTCATCAAATTTTGCTTTTGTGATTCTGCCGTCAAATACCATATTTACCAGTTCCTCAAAGTCTACGTCAAATGCTCCCACAAGTGATGGTCCGCATTGTTGAAGCTGTCCTACCTTTTCCTCAAGTGTCATCTCATTAAGTAATCTATTTATTTGCTCTAAATAACTTGCCATTATATTAACTATTTCTCCCTTCAATATTTAGTTCAAAATCTTCATTTTATCATTGATTTTTAAATCTATCATACTAATGTTATCTTCCTTCGTATATCTTAGTAATTACGTTTTATATTTAATTTTTACCACTTGATAAAAAGTGTCTATTATCAACAGGATAGAATTACCTTTTTGGGCATATAACCATCGGTTCAGCTTTTCCAACTAAAAATTGGTTGATTTTACTTAATGTTTTCTCATAAACGACAAACAGTAGAACAATTTATAAATTGTTCTACTGCTCTCTTTTTCATATTTATAGACTGTTAATTATTTTTTGCCTACTTTTTATCCTTTATTTAAGTGAAATTTATCTTTTTGTTGGTGTCACGGTATTCTGTAGGTGACATCATCTTCCATTTTCTAAACAAAGCTGAAAAATTACTCTGGGATTGAAATCCGATATGCTGTGCTATCTCTGCAATAGTACAGTCGGAATATTTAAGAAGATTGCAGGCAACATTCATCTTTTCTTTTTGAATATATCCTTGTATCGTCATTCCCTCTTTTTGTGAAAAAATCCGTGATAAATACGAAGGATTCACGCCAACATATTCTGCAATATCCTCCAAATATATTTTATTAAAAATATTTCTGCTAATGTATATTTTACATCGTTCCATGATATAAGAACTTTTTTCTTTCTTACTTTTATATACCGCATGAGCAAAAACAATACTGGAAAGATCCATAATTTCATGCATATCTTCTATGGTTCGTGCCTGTTCCAGCATCTGAAGCATCGTCTCACTGATATCATAAGCATCATCAGGTCTTACTCCTCCATCAATAGCTGCTCTGGTAGCTAGTGTAATCCCTGCGACAGTTGTATACTCAAACTGACGTCGGCGATCCCTGGTGCTTCGACCCATACACGCTTCCAACTCCTTAAAATCCATGAACGCTACTTCCTGATACTTTCCCTTGCGTATTTTTTCCAGGAATTCATGTTCTCTGTTTATGGGTATTCTTTTAAGCTCGTTCTCACTATTAATTAATTTGTTCCTATTTAATATTGCCTCTATTTCTGCCTCTTTAAATCTTCGTTTCATATGATATCTACTCCAATATTCATATAAAGCAAATTTTCACTTTATGTAAGTCCCTATATCTAATATAGCATAGAAACAAAGATTTCTCATTATATTTTTATTAATTTATTATCTATGTTAGTAATATAATAGCACAGAGTATGTACATGATTCCGCTATTGATTATATATGTAGCACTCACCCTTTTACAGCTCCCATCGTAATACCTTTTGCAAAGTACTTTTGAAAAAATGGATATGCTAGCATAATCGGTACTATGGCTATAACTGCTATCGCCAATCTCATTGTAGACGTAGGAAGTGAGCTCAAATCAACTCCTACGAAATCCTTCGCGTTATTTGCCATAAATTTAATATTATTATTCATCGCATTTAAAAGCTGCTGCATGCTATATAATTTTTCATCTGTAATATAATATAAGCCATTTGTCCAATCATTCCAATACATGATAGCTTCCATTAACCCTACCGTAGCTAAAATAGGAGTTGAAAGCGGAAGTATTAATTTAAAATAGATTAGGAACTGTCCGGCTCCATCGATCTCAGCAGCTTCCAATAACTCCCCGGGGATGTTTTGCCTAAAATAATTCCTTACCAAAACAACGGTAAATCCGTTCAATAGCAAATTAGGTAGCAATAACCCGAATATTGTATTTTTAATATGAAGTATATTATTATAGATCATATATTGCGGAACAATTCCGCCTGAAAATAACATTGTGATAAGTATTAAGCCAAAAATCAATTTGCTTCCAGGGACTCCTTTTTGGCTAAGTCCAAATGCTAACATGGAAACAATTAATATGGAAAAGAAAGTACCAACTACTGTAACTATTAAAGTGATAACATATGCACGACCTATTTGATCCCACTGTTTTAATATAAAGTCATAAGCTTCGGTGCTGAATTCTTTTGGGAAAAAGCGATACCCCTCTGCAACTGCATAATTTGGATCAGAAAAGGATGCTGCAATCAATAACCAGAATGGCAATATAGCTGCCAGTGATAATAATATCATTACAGCATGCGCAATCACTTGCATCACTTTCTCTTGCCTTGACATAATTCCTCCCATTTTCTAACCCTCCTTTAAAACATTGCGTTTTCTTTACTAAGCTTTCGAACTAATGCATTTGCTGCTATTACCAGGATAAAGCCAACAATTGCCTGAAGGAATCCTGCCGCTGAAGACAAACCAATATTATTTTGATTCATCAAGGCATTAAATACATAGGTGTCGATTGTCTGTGTTACAGGATATAAAGCTCCTGAGTTTTTTGGCACCTGATAGAACAGGCCAAAATCAGAGTAGAACATCTTACTAACGCTTAAAATAAACATCGTAATTACTGTAGGAAGTAGACAGGGGAGCGTTATATGTCTGATTTGCTGCCATCTACTTGCTCTGTCAACCCTTGCCGCTTCATAATATTCATTACTAATTCCAATAATTGCAGCTAAATATATAATCATATTGAAGCCAACACTTTTCCATATGTTAACGAACACCAAGATAAATGGCCAATATACTTGCTCCTGGTAAAAAGAAATTGTCTTATCGATTCCCAATGCAGGTAATAATACTTTATTTACATAACCTGTTTCTCCGCTTAAAAATGCATAGACCAGATAACTTACTACTACCATCGACATCAGGTACGGCAGAAGTATTAGTGTCTGATATAATCTACTGGCAAACTTTAAACGAATTTCATTTAACAAAATAGCAACGGTTATCGCAATTATTGTACCTACTACAATAAAAGTAATATTATATAGGATTGTATTCCTAATCATTACACCTACGGAACCGGCTGCAAACAAAAATTTAAAATTATCAAAGCCATTCCAAGGACTCTTCCATATCCCCAGTTGATAATTAATCTTTCGAAAGGCAATTGTAATACCTGCCATTGGTAAATAATTATTGATAAGAAAATAAATCATCCCAGGTAGCATCATAATATAAAGCGGAACAATTCTTTTCCACTTTACTTTTGTCTTTTTTGTCAACTTATTATTCTCCAATTTATTCTTTGTCATTTAATCCCTTCCTTTACAGCTGTTTCGATGAAAAAGGAAAGTCATGAGCCACCTCAGTATGACTTTCCTTTTATCATCTTACCTAATTACACAATCATCGACCTGCTCTCCAAGCATCAAATTGTGCCTGCTTATCAGCAATAACTTCATCGATACCAACCTTCTTTAGTGCATCGACAAATTCAGGGTAATATTTCTCCAAATCAACACTTCCTGATTCCAGAGCTGGAAGGTACTGTGCCAAAATAGCCTGAATAGCAGTAATTATGTTCGCTTTTTCCGTCGGATCATAAACAAATCCTACTCCCTGTGTTGAATTAGCCATTGCTAGCTCTGTATAAGCTTGATTAAGCTCTTTCGTATTATTTGTGCTCCATATGTAAACATCACGTGTATCACCATATAATCCCAAACTATTGTAATACCCACTTGTACTGGCATCTACACCCTCAGGGAAGCCTATTAAACCAATTTCCTTTTCCTGCATTACATAATGTTTACCTTCAATTCCCCATTGCAGCAAATTACTTACTGTAGAATCAGACCAAACAAGATTTAAAAATCTTACTGCTGCTTCAGGTTCTTTACTTGTGATAGGAACTACCCAGCCACCTCGGGAAGTTGATCCATAAAAAGGAGTGTTAAGTCTTAATATTTCACCGGTGTCCGCACCAAAATAACCACCCTCTTGTGTTTTCTGTATCGGATTACTTGCCATAAAATATCCGTTAAATACTCCTGACATTAATAATGAAGTCATTGGTGAATCAGTAGTTGCGGCATCAGGATAAATATATCCGGCATTATACCATTCACGTACATGTTCCAAATAATTATAATATTCAGCCGTTTCAAAAAGATTAACTACTTTATCACTATCTGTTCCTACCAAGGAGCCTGATGCAGCTGTTGCACCCAAATTATCTACTATACCACCATAATAAAAGAATTCTGTATTTGTTCTGCCTGTTGAAACAATACCTGCGGGATACATCTGTGGATTGGCTTCCTTCACTTTAGCAAATAGACCTGTTAAATCATCCAGCGTATATATTTTTTCCGGATCATAA
This sequence comes from Bacillota bacterium, assembly GCA_023389295.1. Lineage (GTDB taxonomy): Bacteria > Bacillota > Clostridia > Lachnospirales > Lachnospiraceae > Mobilitalea. The sequence goes on along the minus strand of JAEWEO010000214.1, from coordinate 720 downwards.
TCAAATCCGGATTCTTCCAAATATTTATGAGCGATTTGATAACTACCACCACTACCATAAACATTTGCTACCATCATAACTGCATAGGTCTTTCCATCTACTATATTAGCACTTGTAACCGGAAGCTCCTCTGACAGCTTTTTGATATCAGGTGCACCACTCTCAATCAAATCATCTAATGGTAGTACTAAGCCTTGGCTTACATATGTATTCAAATCCTGCATTAAAGGCATCATCAGATCAATCTGCTCCCCTGTACCAATCCATAACGGAAACTGAGTAAAAGCATCGTACGCTGAAACCGGTTTTAATTCTACCTCAACACCAATCTTTTTTACGGAAATTTCATTAATAGCATCTTGTACCAGCTGAAGATCCGTAGGTGTATTTCCTAAGGTCAGGTACGTCATAATGATTTGTGATACTTCTCCGGTCCATTCGCCATTCTCTGCCAGCTGTTCATCCTTATTAGCAGGCTCTGTTACGGATGGATTCCCCTCAGTATTGTTACCCGTGTCCTTGGTTGTGCTCTTACATCCTGATAATAAAGACAAGGATAAAACCATTACAGTTAACAGTGCAATAACTTTTTTCATAATTTCCTCCATTCCGCCGCCAAGCGGCGGCACAAACAAGATATTAAAAAGTTGCAAACCACCACGTTATGATTTAAAATTCTCTATGAAACAGCAATACACTACAGAGCACGGCAGGAGAAGT
>JAEWEO010000299.1 GCA_023389295.1 Bacillota bacterium | reverse complement strand
ACAGAAGCCATAGAGGGTGCAATTAAGCTTGCTCGTAAATACTATTGGAAGAAGAAGAAAGTCTCAAACAGCCAGATTATTTCTATGAATCATTCCTTTCACGGCAGAAGCATGGGATCATTAAGCGTCACCGGTAATAAAAAGTACCGGGAAGCATTTGAACCTTTAATCGGCGGAGTTGCCTTTGCTGACTTTAATGATTTGAGTAGTGTTGAGGCCCAAATACAGGATAACACCTGTGCAATCATCTTAGAACCGGTGCAGGGAGAGGGTGGCCTCTATCCTGCAACCAAGGAATTTGTTCAGGGGCTACGTTCTCTTTGTGATAAGAAGGGAATCCTTCTCATATTTGATGAAATACAATGCGGTATGGGAAGAACCGGTACTATGTTTGCTTATGAACAATACAGTGTAAAGCCTGATATCATAACGAGTGCCAAAGCCCTTGGCTGTGGAATACCGGTGGGGGCCTTTGCAGCAACCGAGGAGGTGGCTGGGGCCTTTGAACCCGGAGACCATGGAACTACTTATGGAGGCAATCCTTTTGCTACCGCCGCTGTATCAAAGGTATTTGAGATCTTTGAACGAGATCAAATACTAGCTCATGTCAATGAAATTGCTCCTTATTTGGAAGAAAAACTCCAGGAGTTCGTTGAAGAATATGATTATATTACGGAGCGCCGCGGTATGGGGCTTATGCAGGGATTGCAATTTAACAGACCAATTAAGGATTTAATTCCTGTATTAATGGATAAAGGATTGATCGTAATCACTGCAGGTACAAATGTTCTGCGTTTTGTACCCCCTCTAATCCTTGAAAAGGATCATGTTGATGAGATGGTAGCAATCTTAAGGGATGGGCTACAGGAGGTATTTGGTTAATCTTCATACCGGTAGCAGAAGGATCAGTAGCTTTTCGACTCTTTATCACAGTTATGGGACATAATTTGTAAGAATCCCATTACTTGATATAGAGTCTTTTTCCTATATAAAACAGCATCAATTCCATAAGAATGGTAAGAATATAATAAGAGAAAGAAAAACTGAATAGTTGTAACCAAACTTGGAAATCTTAACATAGTAATTTTCAAAAAGATGAAAGGTTTGGTGTATGATATGTGGGGCATCCTAATTGCTATACTTTCCGGAGCGTTGATGAGTACGCAAGGAGTATTAAATACCGGTGTAACAAAACAAACAGGAATCTGGGTTGCAGCAAGTTTTGTACAATTCTCGGCACTTATTGTCTGTTTAGGCGCTTGGGTTTTTACTGGCAGAGAGGGGAATTTTTCATTCTTATTTAAGATTGATCATAAATATATGCTCCTTGGTGGTTTACTTGGTGCCTTCATAACTTATACGGTGATTAAAAGCGTTGGTTCGCTAGGCCCTGCTGTAGCAAACATGTTTATTATTATATCACAGTTAATTGTTGCTTATCTCATAGAGTTATTTGGAATCTGTGGTACCGAGAAAGTTCCCTTTGAATGGAAGAAGTTGATTGGTGTGGTATTTATTATTGCAGGAATTATAATTTTTCAATGGAATAAGAAAAATTGTCCATAATAATAGAAAATTATGTCTATAATACCTATTGTAAAAGATGTACAATTTATGTAAAATAAATATCATATCAAAAAAGTATAGAGGGTACTTTTTAAGTCTTCTTAACATAAGGAAGATGATAATGAAAAAGAAATATATAATCATGGGACTTACCTGTATGTTTGTCATAACATCAGGTATATGCTATAGTTGTTCTTATGGCGCAAAGGGACAAGGTGTGGTTGAAACCCTTACGAAGGAAGAAATTAGAGGGGATGAAGAATCTAATACAGCCATTATAACCGAGGAATTAGACAAAGAAGCAACGGATTTGGTTGGACAAGATGTAACTGAAGAAGAAAGTGAACAAAATATCTATGTTCATATTTGCGGAGCTGTGAATAAACCCGGGGTCTATTGTCTGAAGTCCGAAGCAAGATTGGTGGATGCTATCATTCTTGCAGGGGGACTTACTGAGCAGTCAGCAGGAGATTATATAAACCAAGCGCAACTACTGAAAGATGGGCAAAGAATCTATATACCGAATATGCAAGAAGTGGAAGAATTGACCGTTTTGGAATATGTTGAGGGTGAAAGCTTAACCGTGGAGGAATCAAACAATGATTCGGTAAGTGATAATTTAATTAACATCAATACAGCAGATCAAAAATCCTTAATGAGTCTTCCCGGAATTGGTCAGGCAAAAGCAGATAGTATTATTCGTTATCGCGAGGAAAAAGGCCAGTTTAAGAGTACTGAGGATTTAATGAATGTCCCGGGGATTAAAGAAGGACTTTTTAATCAGATTTCTTCTCTCGTCATTGCAAAATGAGAAATTATTCGGTATAGTATTAAATAACAAGAAATAATACAAGGGTAACTATTTGAATAGAACGATATTAATTATATGAGGTGATAGATATGGCAAAGAGAGTTCTTGTTGTTGATGATGAAAAGTTGATTGTAAAGGGTATCCGTTTTAGCTTGGAGCAGGATGGAATGGAAGTGGATTGTGCCTATGACGGAGAAGAAGCTTTGGAGGCAGCGAAGAAGCAGGAATATGATGTTGTATTATTGGACGTCATGTTACCGAAGCTTACCGGCTTTGAGGTATGTCAACAAATTAGGGAATTTTCTACGATGCCAATTATCATGTTGACAGCTAAGGGAGACGACATGGATAAAATTTTGGGACTGGAATATGGTGCAGATGACTATATAACGAAACCCTTTAATATTCTAGAGGTGAAAGCTAGAATTAAGGCAATCATTCGCCGTAGTAATAAGGCTTCCTCATCAAATAATAATGAATCAAAGACGGTAACCTTTGGTGACATGAAAATAGATTGTGAGAATAGAAGAGTATATATTGCGGGCAAAGAAGTTAATTTGACAGCAAAGGAATTTGATCTACTTGAACTATTAGTTTTTAATCCAAATAAAGTTTATAGCCGTGAGAACCTACTCAATATTGTATGGGGTTATGATTATCCCGGAGATGTCAGAACCGTAGACGTTCACATTCGTAGGCTGCGTGAAAAGATTGAAAGCAATCCAAGTGAGCCAAAATATATACATACAAAATGGGGTGTCGGATATTTTTTCCAGAATCAAGAATAAATTAAAATTTTTAAACAGCATGCGAATGTATTTGCTGCTGGTATTTATATTACTCGGTGTTGTTCCGCTTTCCTTTTTTGCTAATGTATTATTAAATACTTATGAAGAAAAAGCAATCAATAATAAGATTACGGAATTTACTAGTCAGGGTAACAGACTTTCTAATAAGATTAATCAAAGTGTCTATTTGACAACGGGTGAGAATCCTGATATAGATGCTGAGATTTCACGAATGGCAGATATCTACAACGGGCGTATTATAATTGTAAACAGCGATCTAAATATAGTGAAGGATACTTATTACAGCTACACCTTGACCGATGGTAAATATTTAATCACGGAAGAGGTGCTTCTGTGTTTGAACGGAGTAAATAAGAATCCAACTAACAATAAAAAAACTCATTATTTGAAGCTGACATATCCTATTACGGAAAACGGCACCAATAAAGTAATGGGTGTTATTGTTATGAGCTTCTCTACAAGGGACGTTCAGATGATCCGTGAAAGTATGGAAAAGAGAGTGGTATTACTTTCCATTACTTTAATTGTTCTTATTGTTGTCTTCGCCATTTACTTTTCCGGAATCTTAACGAAACCCTTAACCAATGTTGTTAATAACATTGATCGAATCACGGATGGTTACATGGAGGGTGGGGTCTCAATGAAGGGCTATAACGAGATTGAGAAGATATCCGATTCCTTTAATCATATGATTAGCCAGATGCAAAAGCTTGAGAGTTCAAGACAGGAGTTTGTATCCAATGTATCTCATGAGCTTAAGACCCCCATTACCTCCATTAAGGTATTGGCGGATTCCTTACTGATGCAAGAAGATACCCCGGTGGAATTGTATCGTGAATTTTTACTGGATATTACGGATGAAATTGAGCGAGAAAATAAGATTATCAATGACCTTCTTTCTCTTGTCAAACTGGATAAGACTTCGGGAGATATGAACATCACGGCGATTAATATCAACGAACTATTGGAATTAATCTTAAAGCGTCTTAGACCAATAGCAAAAAAGCAGAACATAGAAATGATTTATGAAAGCTTCCGGCCTGTGATAGCCGAAGTGGATGAAGTTAAATTATCACTTGCCATTTCCAATCTGATTGAAAATGCGATTAAATATAATATAGAGGACGGATGGGTTAGAGTATCCTTAAATGCAGACCATAAATATTTCTTTATCAAAGTTTCCGATTCCGGTATCGGTATTCCGGAAAATGCACAGGACTTCATCTTTGAACGCTTCTACCGTGTAGATAAAGCCAGATCTAGAGAAACAGGCGGAACTGGTCTTGGTTTGGCAATTACGAAAAACGTAATACAAATGCACCGTGGAGCAATCAAGGTATATAGTAAAGAAGGAGAAGGAACTACCTTCAATGTTCGTATTCCTCTGAACTATATTGCTTAGGATTCTAATCAAAGATTGTTCTAACGTAGGAAATGGATATAAGTAATAAGGATACAAACTTAATCGGAAGAATTGAGGTAACTATGAAAAAAATTCTATCTATATTAATCATTCTGCTAATGGGATTACTTCTTGGAGCATGTGACAAGGATGACGAGGATTCCATTGGGAAAACAGTCGTTGATATTTATTATATTGATTCCAAAACTTCAGGAATGGTAAGCGAAAGCTATGAGCTAATTAGTGATATAACGGATGAGCAGATCGATGAAGTATTGTATATGCTAAAAAAAGGTCCGGAGAATCTAGTGTATAAAAGTGCTCTACCTGAGAATGTTACGGTACTTGACTTTGCTCTAAATAGTGATAACAGCCTAACTATTAATTTTGATACTACTTATAGTGAACTAACCGGTATTCCGGAGATTTTATGTCGTGCGGCAATTGTTAAAACCTTAAGCCAAATCAGAGGTGTAGATTATATTCAAATTAACGTCAATGGAAGTCCTTTAATCGACTCTAACGGAGACGTAGTGGGTCCTTTAAGATCGGAAGACTTTATTGTAGATACTGAGGCAAACACAAGCTATCGTCTTAAGCTGTATTTTGCAAATAAGGATGGGGACGGCCTTGTGGAATATGATATGGATGTTAATTATACGGGTAGCAGTTCCTTGGAGGAACTAGCAATTGAGCTGTTAATCAACGGACCGACGCAACGGGGAATGTATGATACTATTCCGGAGGGAACCGTATTATTAAATGTAACAAAAAGTGATGGAATCTGTACGGTAGATTTTAACGAGAAATATTTAGAGAGTATTCCCGGTGTTACGGATGAGGTGACCATCTATTCCGTTGTTAACACCTTAGTAGAGCTACCTAACATTAACAAGGTTCAATTCACTATTAATAGTAAGGTGGTAAAAACCTTTAGAGAGAATACCAGCTTTGATGTGACCTTTGAGCGTAATTTGAATCTGATCGAGGAAGCAAAGTAAATACAACTTAACTAGGGTGTCAAATTTTGACACCCTAATCAACTTGAAATAGCGAAAGAAAAATACTCATGAAATGAGGGAAGAAATTTGATAAAACGCCCGATGCTTTTTATACTAGCATCTTATCTGGCTGGGATGTACCTTGCATGGCATAATATATCCGTTGTATTTATCGTAATACTTATGATAACGTTTTTCCTAGTCATCTTCTTATTAATCTATCGTATAAAATTTAAATATACAAACAGCAGGGATTTATTTTTATGGTGCTTACCTGTACTCCTACTGTTTGGATACATGGCTTTGAAGGGGCAGCTTAAGGAACCGGAGTTGTCCAAAGCATTTGATCAGGAAATCTCCTGTGAAATAAATGGTACCATTACTATGATCGTTGGAAAACAAAAGGGAAGCACACTCCATCTGAAAAATAATCTTATTTACTTAGAAGATGGAATGATTTATCCCTCGGAACAAATCATTGTCTACCTTCCCAAAGAGGAAGAACAGAATTATCTCGTAGGTAATCAGATTACCGTCTATGGAACACTTCAAAAATTCTCTTTGGCCACCAATCCAGGCCAATTCAATGAAAAATTATATTATCAGATAGAAAATATTGATTATAAGATGCAACCGGAGCAGATTGTGATTACCGATTATCGTTACTCAAAGTATCATGCGGTACTTGGTACTCTAAAGAGAGAGCTGATTAGTGTCTATGACACCATACTTTCACAAGAAGAATCAGGAGCATTAATTGCTATGCTACTTGGGGAGAAATATTTACTGGATGAGAATATAAAAACGTTGTATCAGGAAAATGGTATCTCCCATGTGCTAGCTATTTCAGGTCTTCATATCTCGCTTCTTGGGGCATTTTTCTTTGGTATATTAAAGCGTTTAAAGGTCCCCATTGTGGTTGCAACTTTTCTAACAATTTTCTTTCTCTATAGTTATGGAGTGCTGACTAATTTTAGCGTCTCAACAAATCGAGCCATAGTCATGATGGTGGTAAATTTATTGGCGATTATTCCGGGTAAAGCGTATGATATGCTGTCTGCTATGGCACTAAGTGCCTTTCTTATCTTGTTACAAAACCCACTTCAAATACTTAGCGCAGGATTTATCCTATCCTTTGGAGCAGTATTAGGTATTGCGGTTCTAATGCCTAGTCTAAAAATTTTATATCCCTATAAGAATTCTATTCTTGACGGTCTTTTACTTAGTATCAGTGCGCAGGCAATGACGACACCCTTTGTTCTTTATTTCTTCTACCAATTCCCGCTTTATAGCATATTAACTAATCTAATCATTCTACCCTTTATAACTATTCTAACACTTACCTCGTTATTGGCAGGGATGGTGGGTGTCATTTATCTACCTCTTGGGATTTTTTTCATTGGAGGAGCAAATTACATATTAAAATTGTATGTGTGGATTTGCAAACTGGGGAATAGTCTTCCCTACAATGTCATTACCCTTGGACAGCCTAAGCTAATTCAAATGATTCTATACTTTCTTTTGCTGATTTTCTTTGTTTGGAGTGCAAGAAAGTATGAGAAAAAATATCTTTCCTTAATACCACTATTTACTATCTTAGTGTTTATGGTACCCTCCCAAAGTACCGGTCTTGCAATAACATTTTTGGATGTGGGACAGGGCGAGGCAATCTATATGGAAAGTGAGAGTGCAACCTATCTGATTGATGGAGGTAGCACAAGTGTAAGTAAGGTTGGCAAATACCGTATACAACCTTTTTTATTATCACAAGGGACGGACGTGCTGGATTATGTTATTGTTACCCACTCGGACAGCGATCATATTAATGGTTTAGTAGAGTTATTAAATGGGGAGAAGATTAAAATTAAAAATCTTGTACTTCCTATGATAAAGGATAAAGACGAGGCTTATGAGGCACTAGAAGATTTGGCTAGAGAAAAGGGAGCAACCATTAAGTATATTAAGGCGGGAGATCTGATGATAGATGGTGATATTCGTATGTACTGTCTTCATCCAGGGAAAGGATATGTTGCAACGTCTGTTAATGCTTATTCCACGGTACTTGGGATTACTTTTGGTGAGTTTGATTTACTATTAACCGGTGATCTAGAGGAAGAAGGGGAGGAAGAGATATACGAGGCAGTAATGAATGAAACGTATTGGGGAGTAGAAGGGGAGAGACCGCCACTTAGCTATGATATTCTTAAGGTGGCCCATCATGGTTCCAAGTACTCAACATCAGAGGAATTCTTGCAGGTAGTTGCTCCGAAGATATCCATAATATCCTGTGGTAAGAACAATAGGTATCACCATCCACATGAAGAGCTTATCACTAGGCTAAAGGAGATGCAGAGTGACATTCGAATTACCTATGAAAAGGGGGCTATTACGGTAAAAACGGATGGGGAGAAGATGGAGATTATGGAGTATTTGGAGTGAGTGCTGATGAATGAATTGACAAAAGAAGTAGGAACATTTCGAAATGGAGGTGTAGGTGTATTTGCTGGAAAACAGTTAGTGCATATGGCACCGTCTGCAAAGCAAGTTCCACATTTGATTAAAGATTTAGTTGATTGGGCAAAGAGGGCAGAAGTACATCCGTTAATTAAAAGTTGTGTGTTTCATTATGAATTTGAGTTTATTCATCCATTTGAAGATGGTAACAGAACAAGTTGAAAAGTTGTTAGAGGTTATTGGTGATAAAGAATGTTCAACCAAAGAGCTTATGGAATTGTTAGGACTAAAGCATAGACCAACATTTAGGGATAATTATCTGTTACCAGCTTTGGAACTTGGGATTATTGAGATGACGGTACCGGATAAGCCGAATAGTAGTAATCAGAAATATCGGAAGGTGAAGCATATCAAATAATGTCGTTTAGAGGAAATCGGTAAATGAAAGGAGCCCCTTATGGCTGGAACCTTTTCGGATATTGGGGCTCATTTTTTGATTAACATAAGAGTGGTTCGCGAAGCGTACCGCTCGTTGTTTTAACGCATTTTGATGTCTAGTGTGGATGAAATAAAACCAAGTGCTAGTGAAATTCTGATTCTAGTAAATAGTATGGGATAGAAGAATTGAGTTGACAACGACAATCTTAATTTTTATAATGAGTATATATTCACTCATTAATAAAGGAGGAAGATTTATGCCGCGAAGTAAAGAACAATGTGAGGAAATGCGCAAAGCTACTAGAGATAAGATACAATTAGCGGCAATGAGATTGTTCGTTCAAAAGGGATTTGGTTCTACAAGTGTTCATGAGATTTCCGATTTAGCTGGAATTAGCATAGGGCTT